>JBEEMV010000114.1:0-16862 GCA_041192505.1 Bacteroidota bacterium | reverse complement strand
AAAATAAATTGCCAAGGTCCTTTATTTTTTGTCGCTAAATTTTGATTTGAATTATGACGAAATAATCGATCATCTAAATTATTAGTTTGACCAATGTAGAATTTATTCGATGTTGTTGATTGCAATATGTAAGTGAAAAATGCCATAAATAAAAAAAGCCCAACTATTAAGTTGAGCTTTTCAAAAGTCGAGGTGGCAAGATTCGAACTTGCGACCTCCTGGTCCCAAACCAGGCGCGATAACCAAGCTACGCTACACCTCGAACAATATTTTTAACTAAGAACTTTTTGTAATTTCGGAACTTGCGACATTCCCGATTCAATCAGGACGCTTAACCAAGCTACACAATCATGAAAAATTTTAGTAAGAACTTTTGTGCTATTTAAACCTATTTCCTTTTTTAAGGGATGGCAAAGATAATAGTTTCATTTACTAAAAAAATAATTTTCGCAAAAATATTTTATTGGCAATTGCCTTTAAAGTTTTTCAACACTTCTTCATAGTAACTTTCATACATTGGTAATATTTTACTTAACTCAAATTGTTTGGCTTGTTCAAGTGCATTTTCTTTAAATTCAAGTAATAAATTTTTATCGCTTAATAGTTTTATAGCATATTCACTCATCGCATCTACATCGCCTACATTGGCTGTAAATCCTGTTTTACCATGAATATTTACTTCGGGCAAACCACCAGCATTGCTGCTTATTACGGGCACTTTACAAGCCATTGCTTCTAATGCCACTAATCCAAAACTTTCATATTCGCTTGGTAAAATAAATAAATCTGCCAATGCTAATAATTCTTCCAACGCATCTTGTTTTCCTAAAAAACGAATATGGTCGCATAAATCTAAACTTCTACAAAGTTGTTCTATATGATGACGTTCAGGACCATCACCCACTAACAATAATTTTGCAGGAATTTTTTCTACTACATTTTCAAACATATATACCACATCTTCTACTCTTTTTACTTTTCTAAAATTAGATGTATGGATTAATATTTTTTCATCGTTAGGGGCAATCGCTTTTCTAAAATGCTCTTTGTTGCTGGTTTTGAAGCGTTTTAAATCAATAAAATTCGGAATCACTTTTATCTCTTTATTGATGTCGAAATTTTTAAAAGTTTCTTTTTTTAAATCTTCTGAAACAGCTGTAATACCATTCGATTCATTTATCGAAAATGCTACTAAAGGTCCAAAAGTTTCATCCTTGCCAACCAATGTTATATCCGTTCCATGAAGCGTTGTGATGTATGGAATACATTTATTTTTTGAAGCCAAAATGCGCTGCGCCATATAAGCCGCCGCCGCATGTGGTATGGCATAATGCACATGCAAAATATCTAATTTTTCATGTGCAATAACATCCACCAATTTACCAGCTAATGCCGATTCGTAAGGCGGATAATCAAACAATGGATAATTATTTACAGATACTTCATGATAAAAAATTCGTTCATGAAATGACTCTAATCTAGCTGGTTGTTTGTATGATATAAAGTGAACAAAATGTCCTTTATCTGCTAATGCTTTTCCTAATTCTGTAGCTACAACGCCGCTTCCGCCATAAGTAGGATAGCATACTATTCCAATTTTCATGTTCTTTTTTTTATTAATTATTTTTTTTTGAATGATGCGAATTGGCTTGTGTTATGGGCGTAACCACCAAATCATTTATACAAACATGAGCAGGTTGATTGGCGCAAAACCAAACAATATCAGCAATATTATCGGCATATAAAGGAGTAAAGCCTTCATAAATTGATTTTGCTTTTTGCTCATCGCCTTTAAATCTTACTAACGAAAATTCAGTTTCGGCAGCACCAGGATGAACGGCTGTAACTTTAATATTAAATGGTAATAAATCAATTCGCATGGCTTCGTTAAGCGCATTCACCGCATGTTTGGTGGCGCAATACACATTGCCTTTTGGATAAACATATTTGCCAGCGATGGAACCAATATTAAAAATATAACCTTGTTTTCGTTCAATCATCAATGGGCTGATAAGCCTTGTAACATAAAGCAATCCTTTTAAATTGGTATCAATCATAGCATCCCAATCATCAAAATCTCCATTTTGTATTTCGCTTAATCCTGCTGCTAATCCAGCATTATTTACTAATATATCAATCGCTTTCCATTCGGCAGGAATGGCTTCAATAGCAACCTTCACAGCATTTCTATTTTGAATATCATAGCATGATGTTAAAACTTTTATTTGATGCTTGGTTTCTAAATCTTGCTTCATGGCATCCAATCTTTCATTTCTTCTACCACAAATAATTAGATTAAATTTTGCCGCAGCAAATTTTTCGGCAATAGCTTTACCAAAGCCCGATGTAGCGCCTGTGATGTAAATTATTTTATTACTCATTTAGTATTAATTTCTTTTTTGTTGAAAAAAATTTTTCATTAAATCGGCGCATTCATTTTGTAACACAAATTTTGTGATTAATGTTTTAGGATGCAGTATATTTTTTTCTAATCGTGTAAATCCAAATTTTTCTTCGGCTGCGCCATACACCACACGGCTTACTTGTGTCCAAGCCGATGCACCTGCACACATTACACATGGTTCAACGGTTACATACAAGGTGCAATCGTGTAAATATTTATTACCCAAATAATTTTCGGCGGCTGTAATAGCAATCATTTCAGCATGTGCCGTAGCATCCTTCAATCGTTCGGTTTGATTATATCCTTTTCCAATTATAGTATTGTTGCAAACTATTACAGCGCCAATCGGCACTTCATCATCATCAAAAGCTTTCATGGCTTCACGTAAGGCTTGCTGCATAAAATATTCGTCGGTCATTTTTGTTTGTTTTTTTTAGATGCAAATAACGTAAATCACATTTCTTTTAAATTAAATTTTTCTATTTACTTTGTAAAAAAATAATTTATGCGCTGGCATCCTACATCTTATCACGAATATATACAAAGCAAATTTTTATCGGCTGAAAATTTAGATAAAACTTTGTTCCTATGGCGTTTTAAAAGCAATCCCATCATTTTCACAAATGGATGCTTTGATTTATTGCATGATGGACATTTAGATTTATTATGCAAAGCAAAACAGTTGCATGGCAAATTAATTGTTGGTGTAAATAGCGATGCATCAGTAAAAAGATTAAAAGGCGAAAGCCGACCGATTAAAAATGAGCAATCGAGAATGTTGCAATTAGCTGCATTGCAAATGGTAGATGGTGTAATATTATTTGAAGAAGATACCCCCTTAGAATTGATAAAAACTATACAGCCCGATATTTTAGTAAAAGGTGGCGATTATACCGAAAGCACCATTGTAGGCGCTTCGGACGTAAAACAACATGGTGGTAGAGTTGAAATTATTAATTTAGTTGAAGGATTTTCAACAACTAATTTGATTGAAAAAATGAAGCACTAATTTTTTATGTAACGATTCAAAAAACTAAACTACATCAACCCGAAAGTATTTTTAACTTTGCTTTCTCATTATTTTATTATACAACATGAATATATTTAAAGGAACCGGTGTGGCTTTAGTAACACCATTTAAAGCCGATAAAACAATTGATTTTATTGCCTTAGAAAAACTAATTAATCATTGCATTAACAATGGTGTAAATTACTTTGTGGTGTTGGGCACTACTGGCGAAACACCCGTATTATCTAAAGATGAAAAAAATGAAGTGTGGGAATTTGTAGCCAAAATAAATAACAACCGTTTGCCATTAGTGGCTGGTATGGGTAGCAACAATACTACTGAATTAATACACGAAATGCAAAATTTTAAATTCAAGCAGCAATACCAAGCCTTTTTATCGGTTACACCTTATTACACCAAACCATCGCAAGCGGCTTTGTATCAGCATTACAAAGCAATAGCAGCTTTATCGCCATTACCAATTATACTGTATAACGTACCTGGCCGAACAGGTATTAATATGTTGCCAGCCACCACACTAAAATTGGCTAATGAATGCAAAAATATTATTGGTGTAAAAGAAGCAAGTGGTAGTATGCCAGCTTGTTTTGAATTAGTAAAAAATAAACCTACAAATTTTTTAGTGCTTAGTGGCGATGATGATTTAGTAATGCCTCAAATGGCTGTTGGTATGGATGGCGTAATATCAGTAGCAGCACAATGTTATACTGCTGATTTTTGCAATATGGTAAAATCGGCTATGAATAAAGATTTCGACACATCCAGAGCATTGCATTACAAATTAATTGATGGCATAAATTTATTATTTAAAGAAGGTAATCCTGCAGGCGTAAAATCAGCTTTACATATTTTGGGTATTTTAGAAAATGAACTTCGTCTGCCTTTAATTGCAGCATCCGATGAATTGTATAATCAGATTAAAACCTTTACGAATTCATTATGATTCAGATAGATGATAAATTAATAAGTGAAGATATTTTAACCGAACAGTTTGTTTGCAATTTAGATAAATGCAAAGGCGAATGCTGTGTAGCTGGCGATATTGGAGCACCTATTAATAAAGAGGAAACAGCTATTTTAGAAAAAATTTACCCAATCGTTAAACCCTATTTAACTCAAAAAGGTATTGATGCCATTGAACAACAAGGCACCTGGGTGGTGGATGTAGAAGATGATTTTGCAACGCCCATGATTGGCAATGGCGGTGCATGTGCTTACACCATTTTTGAAAATGGTACTGCTAAATGTGGCATCGAAAAAGCGTATTTAGAAAATAAAATTGATTGGAAAAAACCAATAAGCTGTCATTTATATCCAATCCGAATTTCAAAAAATAAATTTCACGAAAAATTAAATTACCATCGTTGGGATATTTGCGGTGATGCATGTACAAATGGCAAAAAATTAAAAGTACCAGTTTATAAATTTTTGAAAGATGCTATTGTTAGAAAATATGGCAATGAGTTTTATAATCAGCTAGAAGCATCGGCCAATTATCTAAAACAGAAATAAAATTGTTGATTAATTTTTTTGGCTAAATACTTGGCAGTATTAAATATCATCTTTATTTTTAAAGTAAATTTAAAACCTTAAAAAATAATCAAATGAGAAAAGCCACCTTACTTTTTTTATTGATGATGTTTTTTTTCACATCGTCATTTTCACAAGTTATTAGTATCATTAATAAAGATACTGCTGTATGTGCAGGCAGTCCAATCCCATTAAGCGCTAACACAACTAATTTGCCGCTGCTTAGCAATACCTATTTGGTAAACCAAGCCACCTATTCGCCTGATGCTTACATTGGCAGCCATATTATTCATTTAAATGATGATGACCAAACGTTACCTATTACACTACCTTTCAAGTTTTGTTTTTTTGGATTAAGCTATTCAAAAATAATTATTGCATCAAATGGATGGGTAGGATTTAGTGTTGGGCAACCCAACAACTGGGCTGGCACTTTAGTACCCAATAGTAGTGGTGCATTGCCTATGAATTGTATCATGGCACCGTTTCAAGATTTAGACCCCCATTCGGGTGGCACAGTAAGCTATGATGTTTATGGCACAGCCCCAAACAGAAGATTTGTAATATCATACAACAATGTGCCTTATTATCAAAACTATAATCAAATACCACCACCACCACCTTGTAATGCAAGATTTACAGGGCAAATAAAATTATTTGAATCATCTAACATTATTGAAACTCACTTTCAGAGCAAGCCTTTTTGTAGTTGGAATAGTGGCACAGCCACTCATGCCTTACATGATGCCACGGGCGCAAACGCAGTAGTTGTTAGCGGTCGAAATTTTACTACCTGGACAGCATCAAACGACGCCTACTCATTTTCGCCAAGTGGAATAAGCACTGGCGTAATTAGTTGGTATTGCGGCACTACTTTTTTGGGCAATGGAAGCTCGATAAATTATACACCAACACAAAATTGCAATATTTATGCAGTAATTAATTATGGCTGCGGTACTACTGGCGAAGACACTTCTCAATTGGTTAACATTACAGTTTCGAATTTAGGGTTTTCAATGCCCGATTTTTTAACAACACCAATTTCTTGCAATGGCTTATCGGATGGGGCATTAAAAGCTAATGTAGCTAATGGAATTGGAGCAATTTCATACCAATGGAATACTTCATCCACCAATCAAAGCATTACAAATTTATCAAAAGGGAATTATTCGTGCATTGTAAAAGATATTACTGGATGCAGCATACAACGAACAGTTAATTTAACTGAACCAAAACCATTAAGTATTGAAGCAAGTGAGGTAGTTTTTCCAAAATGTTCTTATTCTTTTGATGGAAAAATAGAGGCAAATGCAAAAGGCGGCACACTTCCCTATTTATACAAATGGAATAATGGAAATTATGCCAAGCAAATTATAAATTTATGCAATGGCAATTATACCGTAATTGTTCAAGATGCACATCATTGTATTGATTCAATTAGCGTTTCTATTTTCACACCAGAAGTAAAAATAAGTGCAGGCCCTGATAGAAATATTGGGCCAACTGAAACAACTATTTTACATGCTGAAGTTTCTCCACAAGGCTCTTATGGCTACAATTGGCAACCCAACTATCAATTAAGTGCTAATAATACCCCATTTGTAAATGCAAATCCGCATAAACCAACTAAATACATACTTACTGTAACCAATAATAACGGCTGTGCTTATAAAGATAGTGTTTTAATAAAGGTAAAATTTGATGAAAATCTTGTTATCTATAATGCTTTTACACCCAATAATGACGGGCAAAATGATTTATTTACATTAAAAAAATATAGCGATTTGTTTACGCTAGAAAATTTGATAATTTTTAATCGCTGGGGTAAACAAATTTACGCTACCAATGATATTAATCAAGGCTGGGATGGCACTTGGAATGGGCAACCACAAGAAATTGGTAGTTATATGTACCAAGCCGAAGTGAAAGATTTTGATGGTCAACAGCATCTTTTAAAAGGCAATATTTCTTTAATTAGATAATGGCAGTAAATTTTTCTTGAAAAAGATTTGTATTTAATTTAAAAATACTACATCTTTGCACTCCTTTTAAAAAAAGCAAAACCAAAGTTGTATGCCACGTATATGTGATTTAACCGGAAAAGGACCAATGTTTGGTCATAATGTAAGCCATTCTAACATCAAAACTAAGCGTAAGTTTTTACCAAACTTGCAGCATAAGAAATTCTTTGTACCAGAATTTGGTCAATGGATTCAGTTGAGAGTATCAACTTCGGCTTTAAGAACAATTAATAAGAAAGGAATTTATCAATACATAAAAGAGATTCAGAAAAAAGAAATGCAATAATTTTTTTTGAAAATTTAAAATTTATCAATCATGGCAAAAAAAGGAAGCAGAATACAAGTAATTTTAGAATGTACCGAACACAAAAATAGTGGTTTGGCAGGTACAAGCCGTTACATTACTGTAAAAAACAAAAAAAACGATCCAGAACGTATGGAGTTGAAAAAATACAACGCCATTATGCGTAAATATACTATTCATAAAGAAATTAAATAATATTGAATCATGGCAAAACAAGCAAAAACAGCGATAAAATCGAAAAGTTCAATTGACCCTAATGCTAAAGCATTTACTAAATTAATTAGATGCGAACGCAGTCCTAAAACTGGAGCTTATATCTTTAAAGAATCAATAGTTCATAAAGATAACTTAGCTGCCGCTATGAAGTAATTGCACTAAATTTAGTATACAATATAATAGTAAAAGCCTTTCAAATTAATTTGAAAGGCTTTTACTATTATATCTAAATGATACAGCAGAGAAAAACTATTTTTATACTTGCATTAAAAAATGAAGAATACAACTATTGAAATTTTATCAACCAAAAAAATTAATGCCGAATTAAAACAATTTGCATTTGAAAATGGTATCAATATAGTTGATTATAATTTTTTGAAGTATGATTATTTAGATACAAAAGAAATAGTATTGACTTTTACCGAGAACAAAAATCCACTTGTTTTTACAAGCCAACATGCAGTAAATGCTGCTACTATTTTAATCAATAGATACAACATCTCATTACTCAATAAAACTTGTTTTGCTATAAATGGTACAACGGCTCAGTTAGCTTTAGCTAATGGTTTCGAAGTGATAAATACAGCTACCAACTCGATTACATTAGCCGAAAAAATTATTCATAAAAAATTGCAACAAGTTTTGTTTTGCTGTGGCAATATTCGATTGCAACATTTAAGTGAGATACTTACCGAAAATGATATTTTAATTACCGAAATTGAAGTTTATCGAAAGATACTAATGCCGATTAAAATTGACAAAAAAGTTGATGGGATACTATTCTTTAGCCCATCGCAAATAGATGCATTTCTGTTACAAAATGAATTAAATAACACAACTACTGCATTTTGTATTGGCGATACAACCGCAAAACATTTGCAACTTAAGAATCATTCAAATTTCATTGTTGCAGAAAATCAATCAATAAAAAGTGTGATAGAAACTGCTATCACTTATTTTTTGAAACACGAATAGAATCGTTGATGATTTGTAAATCGGTAGGAGGAACTTGAACACCATTTTCAATCAATTTTTCAGCAACAAATTTTGCTTTTTTAAAATGATGCAACTGTATAGTTAGTTTGTAAAGACTTGTGCCAGCTTCGTTATTTTTATAATTCAACGAATAACATTTTTCAAGGTTTTTTTCTTCTTCAATAAAATCATTTTCGTAAAAATTTACCTGCGCCAAAGCAATATATAAATCAGGAAAATTGGGAACATTTTTTATTTCTTTACAAATATAATATTTAGCCAACCCCAATTGTTTATTAGGAATATAAACTGTTCTGGCTAAATAAAAGCCTACATATTTTTCGGTTGAATCAATTGTAAATGCTTTTTTAAAATTAGCAATTGCTTCTGTATTTTTTCCTGCATCTAATTGCCTTGAACCTAAGCTTACCCAAGCAAATGCTGTATTAGGCGAATGATTGGCAGCATTAAACCAAAAAGATTCAGCATCATTAAATGCTTTTGAATAGTTGCTTACCACTATAAAACTTAATACAACACAACCAACTACAAAACATCTTTTAACCCAAATCAAATTTTGTTTTCTAAAAACTATAGTTTCATTTACTAAAAACAGAATGCCAATGAAAGGTAAATACAGACGGTGTTCGTGTTCTAAAATATAGTTTTTATTATGAAGATGTACAATAAAAATCATGGCGAATAAAATAATAAACCAAAGAAAACCAACTACAATAAATTTAAAATTTCTATCTCGGTTGATTATCATTAATACCATAACTAAAATAAAACTTATTGCGCCAATCCAATTGCTAACTTCAAAAGATGCAGGCACTGTTGATAGATTGATTGGCAAAATAGCTTTGCCAAAATAATGGATAAATAATGGTAGGCGAATAAAAATATCAGTACTTAAATCCCCCCCTAAATCAGTTGCATCAAGTTTTAAAACTGGCTTTCGCATAAAGTACCAAATAGTCCAACCAATTACAGTAATGATGGCAACAAACAATAGTTTATTGAAATTGGCTTTGTTTAAATAATTTTTAACCCAAAGTATTAGCAACGCTGCAAATGGCAAAAAAACGGCATTTTCTTTGGTAAAAAATGCAGTCCATAATGATAAAATGACAATAATTAAATAAGTATTTTTTGACGTTTCGAAATACTTAATTAATGCAAGAAAATATATCAGGGCAAACATCATCAACAATAAATCATTTACCCCTGGTATCCACGAAACAGCCATGGTAAAGGCTGGATGAACTGCAAAAATCAAAGTTAGTAAAAAAGCATTTTCTTTATTCAGAATTAATTTTTGTAAAAACTTAAATACCAGCAACACATTTATAGCATGAATTAACACACTCAAAAAATGATATGGCATCATAGATTCTGTACCAAAAATATAATTTGCAATAAAAAAATAAATAGATAAAATGGGGCGATAGTACACATCTTTTTCATGAAAACAACCCACTTTGAAAAGATAAAAAATGTTTTTCCAATCCGAAGTTAAATACTCCCTATTGCCAATTAATATAGCATCATCTAATTGTGTTAATCCTAAATTGATAGATGAAAACCAACAACTAATGGAAACAAAAAGCAAAATTATCCAACCATATTTTAGCCATAATGGTTCGGATGAAATTTCAATTTCAGGAATTGATTTGGGTTGATTTTTTTTACTCAATTCAATAAAAATTTGGTTATGAAAATTTCTTTTCTCTGATATAATTAAAAGTAATGCCGATAAATACAATCAAAATTAATGGCAATAAAATATTTATTAATTGCCATTTAGTTTTTTCTTCTTTCACTTTTGGTTCGTCTAACAATCGCAATTTAATTTCCTTTGCACGGGCATCAATTACACCCGTTTCATCGGTTAAATATTTCATGCAATTCAACACAAAATCTTTATTAGCAAATGTTTGCTTTGTAAATGGATAATAGCCACATGGATATTGAAAATCTTTTTTACCAATCGGATTTTTAATGATATCTCCATCGGCTACTATTATCATTTTATTTAGTTCACTTTTTTCTTTAAATGTAATATGCAATGAATCAAGCGTAGCAGCCATTATGGGCGATATTCTGCCTGCATATGGCGAACTAAAATTGCCTTCCAACAATACTGAAATAATTTGATTAGGCTTATTAAAATACTCGGGCTTAGGTTGCATTTTCATCATGCGTATATCTACACTAACTGGCGAATACACAACACGACTGTATTTTGAGCTTTGCAACAAAACAGATTTTTTGATTCGAGAATTTCCAACGGTATCAATACAAGAAGGAAACATGGTTAATATGGCATCTAAATTTTTTGAAATAGGATGATTGCTACTGCTCATAATTACTGGAAAATAGAGCCATGGATACATTTGAAATTGTGGTTGATTATTTACATACCCATTTACCATTGGCAATGGTGCACAGCTATAATCTTGCACAAATGCTTTATTAATTCTAACACCATAAGCAAATAACAAATCATCAATATTAAGTGGAAAATCTGGCGCTATATATTCTTTTCGTGTTCGTAACGAATCAATATCGCCATCCAACATATCTACTAACCACAGCACTTTGCCGCCATTCATCACAAATTGATCAATCTTGAATTTTTCTTGTTCGGTAAATTCTTTTGATGGTTTCGGGATAATTAATGCATCTACTTTCTCATTTGGAATTCGTGCTATTTTATTCAGATCAACTGGAGCAGCATCATAATCTTTAACAACAGTATTTAAAAAATCAATCATATTGGCAGTTGGCATTTCGCCATTGCCCGACGAAACTGCTACTGTTTTTTTTCTGGTTTCTTTAACTTTATCAATTGCGGCTACTAAATTATATTCTAACAATGCTACCGAATTATTTAATTGTTCGCTTGGGCTTTTGCCTATTTGATTATTTAAAATAATTACCGGAATCTCTTTATCCTTATAGGTTATAAGACACCAAGGATAAATGATTTGTTCTTTAAAATTATCTTCAGATTGAACATTTAATTTAATTGGATTAATTCCTTTTTGCTCTAATTGAGCTCTTAAATCTTTTTGTTGCTGTTCGTTTCTACCTTCTTTTACATCAATAAATTCGTATCTAAATTTTTTACCAGCCACGTTCGAAAATTCATCCAACATCTCTTTAGTTGATTGTTGCAGCTTCATAAATCCAGCAGGAAAATCGCCTTTTAAATAACATTTCACATACACGTAATCATCTAAATTGCTTAATATTTTTTTTGTTGAAGGCGATAAAGTATAACGCTTTTCGGCAGTTAAATCTAATCGCATATTATGAAAAAAATAATTAGCAGACACATTTATCAAAATCAAAACGGCTAAAATGGCTGCCATGATGGTGATAGATTTTTGAACTTTATTTGTTTTTTTATTTACCATTTTCTTGAATTCATTACTGTTTTAGTTCCAAAAAGAAACAATACAATTACCGATAAAAAATAAATCACATCTCTAACATCAATCACACCATAGCTTACAGCCGTGTAATGCGAATTGACACCGATTTGTTGAACATAAAAATCGAACTTGCCAAATATGCCTGGCAGCTTTGCTATGTAATCAAAACTCATATACATAATAAAGCAAAAACTTAAAGCTGTAATAAATGCAACTACTTGATTAGAGGTAAGCGATGATGAAAAAATACCGATGGCAGTAAACGTAGCACCCAACATAAACAGCCCGAAATATGAACCGATTAATGCACCATTATCAATGTTTCCAACGGGTTGAGCTAAATGATAAACCGAATAATAATAAACCAATGTGGGCAATAAACTAATAGCGTATAAAGCCAATGCAGCTAAATATTTTCCTGCAATAATTTGCCAATCGGTTAATGGCCTTGTGGTTAATAATTCAATGGTTCCGTTTTTATTTTCTTCGGCTAATGAACGCATGGTAATAGCTGGAATTAAAAACAAAAGTATTAATGGTGCGGTGGTAAACAAGGCATCAATATTGGCGTAGCCGCTTTGCAATACGCTGCTTTCGGTAAATAACCATACGAACAAACCCAATGCAATTAAAAAAACGCCCATGGTAATGTAACCAATCAGGGAACTGAAAAACACCGTAATTTCTTTTCTGAAAATGGCTAACATTTATTTTGAAATTAATTTTATAAAGCAAAGAAAAATAAAATAATCGAACGCTGATTACACTGATGTAAAAGATTTTGCACCGATAACATTCTGTTGTGAAAAGTATTGTACTAAATGATTGTAAAATTTATTGGATGTGAATCAGGTTTTTACTTTTCAAAATATTTTAACTCACATTGAGTTCCGTCAAACACTGCATAGCTATTGTATCTAAGCCAATCGCCCAAATTAATATAACGGCTATTATTTTTTAATTGTACGTTTAATGGCAAATGACGATGCCCAAAAATAAAATAATCGTAATGATTTGATTCTAATTTTCGGTTAGCATATTGTACCAACCATTCATCGTTTCCAAAGTTTTTTTCATCAGCAATACCTGTTGCACTGCGGCTTTTACGACTAAAATAATTTGCCATACCTACACCAATATCAGGATGAATCCATCTAAACAACCATTGGCAAAATGGATTAGTAAAAACTTTTTTCATTAGCTTGTATCCTTTATCGCCAGGGCCTAAACCATCGCCATGACCAATAAAAAATTTCTTATTATTAATATCAATTTGAATGGGTTTAAAATGAACGGGGATTTGCAATTCGGTTTCAAAATAATCTTGCATCCATAAATCGTGATTACCAGTAAATACTACCACTTCAATTCCTTTTTCTTTCAGCATTACCAATCTGGAAAAAAAACGTAGAAAACCTTTAGGTACAACAGTTTTGTATTCAAACCAAAAATCGAAAATATCGCCTACTAAATAAATTGTTTTTGCATCATCGGCAATTGAATCTAAAAATTTGCAAAGCAATTTTTCACGTTCAAGGCTTGCTTTAACATTGGGTGTTCCTAAATGAAAATCGGAAAGAAAATATGTTTTGGTGGCTGTCAACTATTCGGGTAGCTTAATATCTTTAGCAGGAATTTTTACAACTTTACCATTTTCAGAAACGATTAAAAAATCGTTTTTTAATCGAGCATCCTCAACAATTTTTTTATAAGCCTTTTGCAAGCCTTGTAAAATTTGGGCAGAAAAATCTTTAAATTCTTGATTCATGAATTGGCAATTTTATTGAGTTGATTCCAAGTTTCAAAGTTAATAATATTTTGTTCAATGTTTAAAATGCCTTCGGCTATTGGATTGGGATTGATAAATGAATTATCAAAGGCACTCCACCTATCAGATATAGGCAAATACAATTTTATAAAGTTTCGAATTCCTCTTTTGTAGCGCCTTTCAATCACATCCAATGGTATATCATGTCCTCCCATTGAAACCCTTTTCTCAACTCGGCTAATTGCTAAATGATAAGAATTTAACCAAAGGAAAAGAAGTACAATTTCGTACCCTTTTAACTTTATCTCTTTTATAAAAGACATATAACTTTTGGTTGCTAAAGTAGTTTCAATCACAAAATTTTTATTCTGTGAAACCAATAAATCCATCCTATCTAACATCATTCTACCTGCCTGAATCGCAACACTATCAGCATTAAAAGGAGAAAGTCCTTTTGCAATTAAATCAGCATTTACAAATTCATTACAATGAAAAATTTCGGGTAATAAAATTTGAGCTGCTGTTGTTTTACCAGCACCATTACAGCCTGCTAATATGTATAGTGTTGGCATTTAAAAAATTAATTTATCGAACATTTATCATGGTAATTTATCAACTCGATATTTGTTTTTGGAAATTCATAGCCAGCATATTTTGTTGCAATTTCATCTAATGTAGCATTAATTTCTTCGCCATCCATCAGCGTTACAAGCTTTAATCTATAATCTTTAATATGTGGTAATCCTTTTAAATAATTGGTATAATGACGGCGCATTTCAAAAATACCAAGCATTGGTCCTTTCCATTCTAACGAACGTTTTAAATGTTTTTTACAAACCGAAATTCGTTCTTCCATAGTTGGCGGCGGCAATAATTCACCTGTTTTTGCATAGTGTTTTATTTCTCTAAAAATCCATGGATAGCCTATGGCAGCTCTGCCAATCATAACACCATCTACACCATATCGGTTTTTATATTCCACTGCTTTTTGTGCTGAATCAATATCGCCATTACCAAAAATTGGAATTTTAATTCTTGGATTATTTTTCACTTTGCCTATCAATGTCCAATCTGCTGAGCCTTTATACATCTGTGCTCGGGTTCTACCATGAATGGCTAATGCCTGAATGCCCACATCCTGCAAGCGTTCAGCCACTTCTTCAATATTAAAACTGCTTTCATCCCAACCCAATCTTGTTTTTACTGTTACTGGCAATTTAGTTGATTTTACCACCGCCTCTGTTAATCTTACCATCAAATCAACATCCTTCAAAACACCTGCGCCTGCGCCTTTCAGCGCCACTTTTTTTACTGGGCAACCAAAATTAATATCTAATAAATCTGGATTTGTTGCATCTACAATTCGTGCAGCCATTGCCAAACTATCTTCATCGCCACCAAAAATTTGTATGCCTACAGGTTTTTCATAATCGAAAATATCCAGCTTTTGTCGGCTCTTTATCGCATCACGAATCAAGCCTTCGCTGCTAATAAATTCGGTGTACATCAAATCTGCACCATTGTCCTTACAAACAGCTCTGAAAGGTGGGTCGCTTACATCTTCCATTGGTGCTAACAACAATGGAGAATCAGGTAGTTCTATATTTCCTATTTTAATCAATGTATGATTTTTTCTTATAAAAATAAAAATGTGCAATAATGAAAATTAAAATTCCTGCAAATTTCAAATGCAAATTATGATGCAAAAATAATGATAATACTTCGTCGAGTATAATTAAAGCAATTCCAAATAGAATCAATATATCAAATTTGTAAGTCGGCTTTTTAAAAATTGATACCTCATTTTGGTAACCAATAATTGGCAATAATTTTTTGTAATCGTATGCTAATAAAATAAAATTGAGAATTAATAAAGTTGCATTAAGATAAATTGTAGTCCCAAAATTTAATGAAACTGTAATAAAGAAAACATTGAACAACATAGGTACTAACATTATTGCACCAAGTAATGAGAATCGTTGCGACATCAATAATGCGCCAATTGTAACTTGCGAAATAGCAATCATGTTCCAATACAATCCTGTTGATTGCATAGCTGTCATAAAGTCGGCAATATTTTTTGGATTTCCATTATAAAAATCTACAATGCCATGTTTTTGATTTGCCATTGCAAATAAAAAAAAAGCAATGGAAATACGAATAACTATTATGAAAATATTTTTAGTCATTAGAAATACTGTTTAATGAAAGGAGAATTTTTCATCTTCATATTGTTTAACTAACAATAGTGCAGCTTTTAATTTTTGCCCTTTTGATGTACCAGAATTTATATTTTTGTCTAATTGTGCATCAATCCAATTTAAGAATTGTTGATAGGTTTTGTCATCAGTTATAGGTTTAAGTTCCATCTTCATTATTTGTAAAAATACATTTATAAATCAAACTCAACAATCCACATCAACATCTGCCACTACTTGCCCAAAACCTTTAACGGTAGGCATTTCGGCTAAACATTGGCGAAGCAAAATTTTGGTTTCTTTCAACCCACTTTGGTTTTTGTTTATTTTAATTAGCAATTCACGACGGTAATAATTTTTAACTCTATCAATAGCAGGCACCGACGGACCTAAAACAAATTTACCTAACGCTGGCAATAATTTTTGATGCAACCAATTAGCGGCAGCCACAGCAATTTCAACCTTTCTATGTTTTATTTCAACATGAATTAATCTGGCAAATGGTGGATACAAAAGCGTTTGCCTAAACTTTAATTCTTCGTCATAAAAGGCATCAATATCTTGTCGTAAAAACCATTGCAATGTTGAGTTTTTAATATTCAAAGCCTGTATCATCACTGCACCATTATTGTTTTTTCTTCCCGTTCTTCCGCTTACTTGATGCAAGGTTTGATAGGCTCTTTCATTCACTCTAAAATCAGGAAAACTCATTAATGCATCGGCACTCAACACACCTACCAATCCAATGTTTTCAAAATCTAATCCTTTTGTAACCATCTGTGTTCCAACCAATACATCAATTTCGCCTTTTTCAAATTTATCCATCATGCGTTGATGTCCATCGTTGCCTCTCACCGTATCAGCATCCATTCTTGCTATGCGTAATTCGGGCAATAAAATTTTTAATTCGTCTTCTACTTTTTCGGTGCCAACGCCCTGAATTTTCATATTGCTTTCGCCACATCGTGGGCATGAT
>JBEEMV010000113.1:0-14927 GCA_041192505.1 Bacteroidota bacterium | reverse complement strand
CAACAAAGATAAAAAATGAACTTTAGCTTATTGCATAAGATGTTAAATTCATTCAACTTTACAGCCTACTAAAAGCTACATTTTTTTGTTACATAAAACCTTAGGTATTGTTTTAAAAACTATCCCATTTCGTGAATCGAGTGTGGTGGCTACTATTTATACCGAAAAATTTGGCAGGCAATCATATCTTATCAATAGTATTAGAACCAGCAAAGGCGGTGGTAAAGCGGCTTTGCTGCAACCGCTTACCGTGTTAGATTTAGTGGTTTATAAACATGAACAAAAAAAATTAGAACGTATTAGCGAAATGAAACCTGCTTTTCATTTTCAGCAAATAACGTTTGATGTAGTAAAAAACACAATGGCATTTTTTATTGCCGAGCTATTATATAAAGCCATTCATGAAGATGAAAACCACCAAGAATTATTTGATTGGGTGGTTGAACAATTACAATATCTTGATGCTGAACCAAAAATTTCAGCTTCGTTTCATTTGCAATTTATGCTCGATTTATGTAGACATTTGGGCTTTTATCCTAATGTATTACACGATAATACCCATTTGTATTTTGATATGCAAAATGGAATTTCGACTGATGAAATACCTTCGCATCTTCATTATTTAAAAGGCGATGATTGTATATTGATGAACAAATTTTTAATAGATACCGAAAGTATTAACAACCGCTTACAACGCAAACGTATGCTACAAATAATGGCAGAATATTTTACGCTTCATATACCTGGGTTTGGCAAACTAAAATCGCCTGATGTACTTGAAAGTGTGTTGGGGTAATTAAATACTCGAAATAAACTGTACCAAACTGCGCTTAGCTACAGGTAATAAAGTTTCACGATAAGGTATGTTTTCTTTAAACTCAACTACGAATGTTGCTGGTGTGGGATTTTGAGGTTGTTGCTTAATCAAATCGTATTTTATTTTTTCGTAAGTATTGCTAATATTTAATTTATACGATTTTAAATAATTTGTTTTCACGGCTCTATATTGTTCAAATGAATTTTGAATAATTGAAAACTGATATTGATACAACAAAATATTTTTCTTCACAAAATCGCTGATAATAAAATACCCATCATCTTTGTATAATGGAATTAGCCCCAACGAAAAAACATGCAGTTTGTGTTCTACTTCATCATAAATTTCAGCACCTTTTTTTATTTCATTTTCCATTTCGGGCAATGAATAATCAATAATAGATTGTATTTCATCTACCACTTTATCTTCTTTTAATTTTTCAAAAACAAGTTTTACATGTTGCAAATCAATTTCTTTCAACTCTTTCTGAAAGCTGCTTTCCATCTTTTCCAACTCATATTTTAAATGCACTAAATTGCGATGATGCTGTATTAATTGAGCAAACTGCGGATACAATTTTTCATCTTTAAAATTTGCATCAATATCTCGTAGGTAAGCCAGCAACAAATATTTTTTATACTCAAAATCTATGGTGCCTTCGGTAATCCAATTGTTTGATAATGAAAACATGGCTATAAAATTTAATTGATTATACTTTACAATTTTACGAATAAAAACAAAAAATGTTTTACGTATTTAAACTGATTTTTTGAATACTTTTGATTTTAATTTTCATAAAAAATGATTCAAACTATAACCGTATGCGGCGCAGGCACAATGGGCGCAGGCATAGCACAAGTAGCTGCTCAATCGGGCTTTCAGGCTTTTTTATTTGATATTAATGCTGATGTATTAGCTAAAGCAAAAACGGGTATCGAAAAAAATTTAAGCATAGCGGTTGAAAAAGGAAAAATGAATGCTGATGAAAAAGCGGCAACATTATCAAGGCTAAAATTTGAAACCGATTTGAATAATTGTAAATGCGAAATGGCAATTGAAGCCATCATTGAACGATTAGATATTAAGCAAAAATTATTTTCACAATTGGCTGAAATAAATGGCAACGAAGCTATTTTAGCAAGCAATACATCTTCGTTATCTATTACTCAAATAGCCGCCCAAGTGCCGTTTCCGGGCAGAGTGGTTGGTATGCATTTTTTCAATCCAGCTCATTTAATGAAATTGGTTGAAGTAATTAGTGGCGCTGCCACCGATGAAAATATTGCCGAAGCCACAAAAGCTGTAGCACAAAAAATGGGCAAAACTGTAGTGATGGCAAAAGATTCGCCTGGCTTTATTGTTAATCGTGTTGCCCGTCATTATTATGTTGAAAGTTTGAAACTGGCAGAAGAAAATGTGGCTGATATTTCAACCATTGATAGCTTGTTAGAAAACGCAGGTTTTAAAATGGGCGCTTTTAAACTGATGGATTTAATTGGAAACGATATTAATTATTCGGTAACCGAATCGTTGTTTAATTCTTTTCATTACGATCCAAAATTTCGACCAAGCCGCATTCAACAACAAAAAGTTTTAGCTGGGCATTTAGGAAAAAAATCGGGCAAAGGATTTTATGATTATTTTAAATAATGAAACTCCCTTTTAAAATAGCGCTTCGATATTTTTTTTCAAAAAAAAGTACAGCCGCCATTCAGGTTTTAAACTGGATTACGGTGGGGGCTATTGCCGTTGGAACGGCAGCATTAATCATTGTTTTAAGCGTTTTTAATGGTTTCGAAGGATTAGTAATTTCATTATATCATTCCTTCAATAGCGATTTAGAAATTACGCCATTACACAATAAAACTTTTGTGATTTCAGCATCGCAATTAAAACAAATAAAATCTATTGCCGAATTAAAATCATTTTCAGAATGCATTGAAGAAAATGCGTTGTTGCGTTTTCGTGACCAACAATTTATTGCCACATTACAAGGCGTTGATGAAAATTTTGAACAAGTATGCGATGTTTCAAAATGTATGTATAAAGGCGAATTTAGTTTAGCATCGGATACAACAAATGAAAACGAAGTGCAACACAATGTAGTGTTGGGGGCTGGTGTGGCGCAATCGTTAGGCTTAAATGCCGATTTTACAACCGAGCCAATTCAATTATTTATTCCGAATAGAAAATCGGAAAATATTACTGCCGACCCTATGAATGCTTTCCGTTCGGAACGAGTGTATGGTGTAGGCACATTTGCCATTCAACAAGATTTTGATGTGAAATATGTATTCGTAGATTTCCATCTTTTGAAAAATTTACTGCAATATGATAATCAAATTAGTTTGATACGTATTGCCTTAAAAACCAGTAATGATGAGGCTTCAGCAAAAAAACAATTACAAACTATTTTGGGCAATGATGTAATAATTAAAAACAGATATGAGCAAAATGAATTTATTTATCGCATTATGAAAATAGAAAAATGGGTAGTGTATAGCATACTTTCATTTATATTAATCATTGCTTCATTTAATATGATTGGCAGCTTAAGTATGATTGCCATCGACAAACAACGAGACCAAAGTATACTACGAACTTTTGGTGCTGATGCAAAATTGATACGGAATATATTTTTGATAGAAGGCTTAATAGCCGCAGGTTTTGGAGCTATTATTGGTTTGGTATTAGGCGTTTCAATTTGTGCGGCGCAAATTTATTTTAAAATAATAAAGTTGGGTGGCAGTTCATTTGTGGTTGATGCTTATCCAGTAAAAATTGAATTAATGGATATTGTTTTAGTAATTATTACCATCGTATTTATTGGCGGAATTACGGCTTGGTTTCCAGCACAAAGGGCTTCGAAACAAGCCATGGATTTAAAAATGATTTAATTAAAACAAAACCATTTCTTTTAATCCACTTAAAAATTCGGCAATGGTTTTTGGAAAACCATAATCATTAATAGCTTGAATTGAAATAATCTCAAACCCTTCTATTTCAGCTATTTTGAGGCTTGGTAATTTCAACATATAAAATTGTATTAATAAATTTTGATGCGTTAAAGCTTGTTGTTTTACAATGCCTGTTTGTATATTTTGTTTTTGCCTTGGCTTTAATTTTTGTAGAATAATATGCTTTTCAATAATGGAAGGTTTAATTATTTTTTCTTTGGTTAAAATAGTTTTAGTTTCAATTAGCGGCAGTTGATACAAGTCTTGCCAAATATCTTTTTCCTTTCGTTTTTCAACCACAATATTTTTTCCATCTGTTAAATAGAAGAAGTTGAAATATCTATTTCGTTTTTCCAGTTTTTTTTCTTTGTATGGCAAACTTGCTACCACATTAAGTTTTAGGGCTTCACAGCTTTTGTTAAAAACACATTCATTGCAGGTTGGATTTTTGGGTACACATTGCGTAGCGCCAAAATCCATCAATGCCTGATTGTATTGTGCTGCATGTTTTTTATCTAATAACTTATCGGCTAATTGCTTAAATTGTTTTTTGCCTTGTGTTGAATCAATGGCAGTTTCAATTCCAAAAATTCGGCTTAAAACTCTATATACATTTCCATCTACTACAGCATGTGGTAAATCAAAAGCAAACGAAGCAATGGCAGCGGCTGTATAATTTCCAATTCCTTTTAGTTGTAGCAGTTCATCATACGATTCAGGAAATTTATCATCATATTGTTCATGAATTATTCGAGCCGTAACCAACATATTTCGGGCTCTTGAATAATAGCCTAAGCCTTGCCAAATGCGCATTACATCGTCATCATTGGCTAATGCAAAATCTTTTACAGTAGGATAATTTTGTACAAATTTTTGGTAATAAGGTAAGCCTTGTGCTACACGAGTTTGTTGTAAAATAATTTCGCTAAGCCAAATCTTATAAGGGTCTTTAATGCCTTTCCATGGTAGCTCACGATTTTGTAAACTATACCAATTTAGTAAAATTCTTCTAAAAAATTCAATTTGCATTTGTTTTACAATGCAAATTTATTTCACATATTTAGCATAAGCTTTTAAGGCTTCTGCTTTAATTCTATCACGGCGTTTGGCTTCATATTTCGATTCGAAATAATTGCATACTGTACCATCTTCGCAACTAATTACATAATGTAATAATTTGCCATCGTCAGTAGGAACAATTTTTACAAAAGCAAAGTCGGCATTGCCTTCCATGGCTTTTTGGCCGCAGCTATCCGATTCAACATATAAATATTCATACGGATAAAGATTCTTCATTTTCGATTCATTAAAACTTGATTCGGCAATATCATTTTTATCAATCAATAAAGTTTTGCTTAATAAATTTTTTGCATTGGCTTGAATATTAGCTTTTATTTCATTGGGCGATAAACCTTCCATGTGGTTGTATAAATGATATTGCAAGGCATGAATGGCAAACACATCTTCAAATAAATTAGGTGCTTGAAAAGTGATAGGTGTTTCGGCCAATGCTGGTTTGTTGGGAACCATATTTTCGGCTTGGCGTACTTCAAAATAGCCACAAAGTTCTGGCTTCGATAATTTATTAAAAGGGATTACAGAAACTGCAGCAGCAGCTGGCTTTGGCGCTGCATCTACATCGCTATGCATCACATATTGCAATACCAAGTATCCTTTATTTGTTTTTCCTTTAGCCAGTTTTTGTACTTCAGCTAATGATTTAAATTCATACCGTTCGGTAAATTTCCACCATTTTTTTACAGCCGTTTGCAATTGCGAATTAAAGGCTTCCATATCTTTTTTATGCATTTCATCATCCGCCACATTCTTTTTTGGCTTAGCACCTTTTTTTGGATCATCTGCCATTATTACTACTAATGTAATCCGTTTCGATGCATCTTCATAAGCCTCTTTTTTTAATGTAGTGGCTGGTGCTTCGGCTTTTGCCATTAAATTAGCAATTAAAAACAAACAAACTAAAAAGGCTGATATTTTTTTCATGATTAAATGATTAATGATTTGAGGTTTCAAAAGTATGAAAATTGTTTTACGTTTCAATGCGCATATAAATACGTTGATACCATTATTACGAATTAACTGAAACGAAGTTAGTTTTGAGTTGTTAAAAATGATTAAATAAATGACAAAAAATAAATTAAGTAGGTTATCATATTTCATATTGATATTAAGCATTACTGCTTTTATACAATTTATACTTTAAAATATTTCAAACCCAATCTGAATTCAAATTAGCTCATCTATTTCATTATAGTGGGCTTATTTGATTTTTATTATTTTGCAGCCTAATTTAAAAATATTACTGTTTTGAAAAATCTAATTTTAATACTTTTTGTGGCAGCTTTTATCACATCGTGTTCGCATAATAAAGATGGAGAAAAGCCCATTGCTCGTGTGTTAAACAAATATTTATATCCAGCTGATTTAGTTGGATTAATAAAGCCTGGCACATCTGCAAAAGATAGTTTGGCGGTGGTTAAAAATTATATTTCGGATTGGATAAGGCAGCAGGTTTTAGTAGCCAAAGCCGAAGAAAATGTAGAAGTAGATAAAAAAGAATTGGATAAAAAAATTGAAGATTATAAACAGTCGATTTTAATTTATCAATACGAAATAGAATTAGTAAAACAAAAATTAGATACCATAGTTACCGAAAAACAAATGGATGATTTTTATTCCATTCATAAAGAAGATTTTATTTTAAGAAACGATGTAGTAAGGCTTACGTATATAAAAATTCCGAATCAACAATCCAATTTGGTAAGTATCCGCCGTCTTTTTGTTGATCCATCTACCAATGTATTGCAAATGCAGGATGTTTGTAAAAAAGAAAATTTATCTTCATCGTTTGATGAAAGCAGTTGGATTTCTACCGATTTTTTTCCAGCCAATATGCAAACAGCATTGATGAAAACAAAAGGATTTGTTGAACAACGTGATTCGGTTTATACATACCTATCGCAGGTTAAAGAGTATTTGCAAAAAGGAAATGCATCGCCAAAAAATTATGTAAAAGATCAAATTTTTAAAATAATAGTAAACCAACGCAAGGTAGAAATGATAAAAAATATACGAGAAGATTTGTATAAAGAAGCCTTACAAAAAGGAGATTTTGAAATTATTGATGAAAATTAAATCTGAATTGTATATTTGCACTCCGAATTTGAAAAAGGTCCTGTGGCCGAGTGGCTAGGCTGAGCTCTGCAAAAGCTCCTACAGCGGTTCGAATCCGCTCGGGACCTCATAAAAAAGCTGTTAGAAAAATCTAACAGCTTTTTTATTTTGAAAAGAATTTTATTTAATTACGGTATAATTGTTGTAAAATTATAAAATCAAATTTTTCAAAATGCGAATCCTATTTACTCTAATATGTATAGTTATGCTTTTTTGTGAAGCAAATGCACAATACAATACAGAAATTATAACCGCAGCCCAACAAACCGAATTGTATTTACCCTTATTAAAAAATAAGAGAGTAGCATTGGTTGTAAATCCTACAAGTACCATTGGTGCAACACATTTAGTAGATAGCTTGATGGCATTGCATATAAATATAGTTAAAGTATTTGCACCCGAACATGGCTACAAAGGTATAGCCGATGCAGGCGAACATTTATCTAACGATAGAGATAAAAAACAGAATCTTGAAATAATATCATTGTACGGCAATCATAAAAAACCAACATCGGCCGATGTTGAAAATATTGATATTATAGTGTTTGATATACAAGATGTAGGTGCTCGATTTTATACATATATATCAACCCTACATTATATAATGCAAGCTGCCGCCGAAAACAAAAAACAATTAATTATTTTAGATAGACCAAATCCCAATGGACATTATGTAGATGGGTCTGTTTTAGAAAAAAAATATTGCTCGTTTGTTGGTATGCATCAAATTCCTATAGTTCATGGAATGACAATTGGTGAATATGCAAAAATGATAAATGGCGAAAATTGGTTATCGACATCAAAACAAAAACTAACCTGTATTTTAACAGTAATTAAATGTAAAAATTATACGCATCATAGTTTTTATAAATTACCCATAAAGCCATCGCCCAATTTGCCAAACATGACATCTATTTATCTTTATCCTTCTATTTGTTTTTTCGAAGGCACTTGTATTAGCCTTGGCAGAGGAACCGATAAACCATTTCAACAATATGGTAGCCCCGATTTTAAAAACTATACTTATCAGTTTATGCCCAAAAGTGTTGAGGGTGCAAAAAATCCACCTTGCTTAAATCAAATATGTTTCGGAAAAAACTTATCAACCTTACCAATAGATAGTTTACAAAAAAATGATGGTATCAATTTAAATTATTTGATAGAAGCTTACCATAATTACCCTGCTAAAGAAAAGTTTTTTACACCATTTTTTACCTCATTGGCTGGCAATGAAAAATTAAAACAACAAATTCAATCAGGTTTATCAGCATCTGAAATTAAAAAAACTTGGCAGCCCGATTTAAAAAAATTCAAATTAATAAGAAACAAGTATCTCCTTTACGAACAATAATAAACGAAGCATTGCATCAATTATTGTTTTCTTGTTTTCCTCTTCAAATGCTTTATGGGCAAGTGATTCATTATTTTATTTTTTTAATATTAGCAATATTGAATAAATTTTATTCATTTTTTTGAAACCTTTTGTAAGCATTTTCAGTATAAAACCTTACTTGTGTTGTTCAATAAGCTATTCAGAATAAAAGAGCGGTGTGGAAATACAAGAATAAATTTATTTGGAAAATTAAATTATCTGTTTACTTTTGTCATCCTTATAAACTTTGGTAAAAAGCTGTTAAGGGCATTTTTTAAAACCTATAATAACAATAATGAAGAAAATTATTAAGAGTTATTGGATTGTTGCTGTGTCGGCGGTAGCGTTATTTGCAGCAAGTTGTGGTCACGGGGGGTACAATGGTCAGCTTTTGGGCGTTTTAGATCGCCCCGAATGGATTATGGAAATTCCTTACGGAATGGTGTATGTACATTCAGGTACTTTGCATATTGGTCCTAGTGATCAAGATATAAATGCAGCCATGGTTCAACGTCCACGTTCTATCACGGTGCCAGGTTTTTTTATGGATAATACCGAAATTACCAACAATGAATATCGTCAATTTACCAATTGGGTTCGTGATTCAATAGCTCATAAATTAATGGGCGATGATTATTTGTTAGACCCAGGCGGCGAACATGAAAGAGTTAATTGGGAAAAAGAAATTGATTGGAGTACCGATGATGCTAAAGAAAAATTAGCCGATTTAATGTACGACGACCAGAATAGTTTTTGGGGTCAAAAAGCAGTTGATCCGGGTAAGTTATGGTACGATTTTGTTTACATTGATTGGAAAGAAGCTGCTAAAAAAGAAAACAGAGATAAGCCACGTAGCACTTTTTTGAAAAATAATTATCTCAGAATTTATCCTGATACATTATGTTGGATTCATGATTATACTTATGCTTATAACGAACCATTAACTCGTAATTACTATAGCCATCCAGCATTTGATAACTATCCTGTAGTAGGTGTAAATTGGAAACAAGCTAAAGCATTTGCAATTTGGCGTACAAGATTTATGAACGATTTTAATCGTCAGAATGCAAGAGTTGATGCTGAAGATTTTAGATTGCCTAATGAATCAGAATGGGAATATGCAGCTCGTGGTGGTCACGATAACTCACCATACCCTTGGGGCGGTCCTTATTTAAGAAATGCAAAAGGTTGTATTTTAGCCAACTTCAAACCAATGAGAGGTAACTATTTAGAAGATGGTGGCGTTTATACAGTAAAAGCTGATGCTTATTTCCCTAACGATTTTGGCTTATATAATATGGCTGGTAATGTATCGGAATGGTGTGAAGATATTTATTACGAAAATGCATATGCCTTTACACACGATTTAGCATCGGCTATTAAATATGATGCTAAAGATGGTGAAGGTGGTGATAACCCTGCTATGAAACGTAAAGTATTACGTGGCGGTTCGTGGAAAGATGTAGGCTACAAATTACAATGTGGCACACGTGAATGGGAATTTCAAGATACAGCAAAATGTTATATTGGTTTCCGTTGTATCCAAAGTTTCTTAGGTCGTTCATTAAGCGATATTCAAAAAT
Source organism: Bacteroidota bacterium (assembly GCA_041192505.1). Classification (GTDB taxonomy): domain Bacteria; phylum Bacteroidota; class Bacteroidia; order Chitinophagales; family CAIODY01; genus CAIODY01. The sequence continues at coordinate 5,006 of JBEEMV010000113.1, read as the reverse complement.
AAGCTAAATTTTTATATTACACATTCTTCACTTTAATTAATAACTTTTAAAAACCAACTTAAAAATTATGTCTGGTATTGCACATTTTTTTGAAACAGAAAGAGGTAAAAGATTTAAAAACGCTATCATCGGTGTAGGAGCCTCGATAGTAATTCTAGGAGCCTTATTTAAAATTCTTCACTGGCCTGGTGCTACACAAATGTTGATGATAGGAATGCTAGTAGAAGCATTTTTGTTTGCTCTATTAGGATTGCTTCCGCCACATAAAGATTATTATTGGGAACGTGTTCATCCAAACTTGGATATAGCCCCCGAAGTAGATAAAACTTTTGTTCGCAAAAATTCAACCAATGCGCCAATGAATGAGCAAGTTGGAAATTTGATGGAAAAAGTAGGTGTAAGTGATGAAGTATTTTCGAAATTAGGAGCTGGATTTGAAAAAATTGCTGAAAATGCAAATAAAATGAGCGACATTTCGGATGCTGTAGCAGCTACTAATGATTATGCTTCAAGTGCTCGTACGGCAGCTACTACATTATCATCAATGAATGGTGCTTTTGAAGAAGCAGCAGAAAATGTAAAATCAATTGGTGCTATGGGTTCAGGTGCACAAGCATTTCATGAACAAATTCAACACGTTACTACTAATCTTTCTTCTTTAAATGCAATGTATGAATTAGAATTACAAGATACAAGTTCGCATTTAAAAGCTATGAATAAATATTATGGTAATTTAATACAAGCTATGGATAATATGAATAGCTCATTAGAAGATAGCGCAAAATATAAAGAGCAAATGGCTTCATTAAGCAAAAACTTATCTGCCTTGAATAATGTATATGGCAATATGTTGAGCGCAATGAGTGCTGGTAGCAGATAAATTTTAAAATCTTTTTCTAAACATTTTTTTCTAACCATCAAAATTTGATTTGATATATGGCAATGCCCAAAGAACCGAGGCAGATGATGATTAACATGATGTATCTTGTGTTAACAGCAATGCTGGCGATGAACGTTTCTTCAGAAATTTTAAATGCATTTAACATTGTTAATAATGGTATTATTAATACCCAAAATGCAATTAAAACTAAAAATGAGGTTACTTATAAAATTATAGGCGATCAATACAAAAACATGCCCGAAAAAGCAAAATTAGCTTTTGAAAGGTCTGCTCAAGCAAAGAAAATTGCCGATGCTTTGTATACTGAAGTTGAAAAATATAAACAAGAAATCATAACAAAATCTGAAGGTTATGATCCTGAAACGCATAGATTAAAAAATGAAAAGGATTTAGATGCGGCTGGTGATATTTTTATTGGTGCTGATGAACAAGGTACAATTGGTTCGGCTGTTCAGAAAAGAATTAATGAAACTCGTATTCAGCTTGTTAGTTTGTTGAAAGGAATTAAGGGTGTTTCGGGTGACGATTTAAAAAAATTAGATAAGCAAATTGCATTAAGAGCCGATGATCAAACAGAAGGCGAAAATGAAATTGAAAAAAAATGGTGGTATCATACATTCCATTCAGTTCCTTCAGTAGCAGGTGTTACTATATTAAATGGCATACTTCAAAATATTCGTACTGCTGAAGCAGATGTTACCAACGAATTATTGAAAACTATTGGTTCAACAGATTTTAAATTTGATACATTAACAGCACAAGTAGTACCCGATGGACCAACAATTATTACTGTAGGTCAGCAATTTAAAGCTAATGCATTTTTATCGGCTTTTAACTCGAAAGATGATCCTGAAGTAACAGTAAATGGTTCGGCAATTAAGGTAGAAGGCGGCGAAGGCAAAGTATCATTAGGTGGTGGCGAAGGCGAACATGAATATAGTGTTGATATAGCGTTGAAAGACCCATCGGGACAAATGAAGCATTATAAAACCAAAGGTAAATATCAAGTTATTAAACCTTTTGGTTCGGTATCGGCTGATAAAATGAATGTGGTATATATTGGTGTTCCTAATCCTGTAACTATTACAGCTGCTGGATTTACGGCTGATAAAATTTCAACGTCAATTTCAACTGGTACTATTACACCTGATCCTGCTAGTGGGCCTGGTAAATATATTATTACTCAATCGGCATCTGTTCAAGGCGGTGTAGATGTATCAGTATTTGGTAAAGATGCTAAAGGCGGTACGGCTAATGTGGGTAAATTCCCTTTCCGTGTAAAACGTATTCCAGATCCGGTAGCTAAAATTGGTGGACAAATGGGTGGTAAAATGGCTTCATCATTATTAAAAGCACAATCAGGTATAGTGGCAGCGTTAGAAAATTTTGATTTTAACTGCCCGTTTATTGTAACTAAATACGATTGTATTTTTGTTCAAAGAAGACAAGATGCAAAATTAGCATTGGATCAAAAAGGTAATTTATTTTCAACTGATGTGCAAACATATATTAAAAAGTGCCAGCCAGGCGATCAAATAATTTTTGATAATATTTATGCTCGTGGTTGTGATGGTACGCCACGTAAGTTAGCAACATTGACAATTTTAGTAAATTAATTTCTATAAATTATGAAATTGAATAATTTTAAATCGGTTATAGTAGTAGCATTTGTATGTTTTACAACATCATTAATGGCTAATACTAATACAAAATTAGATTCGGGTAGTAGCGATGCGGTACTTACATCTGTAGCTGTGGCTATGGATGATTCAACCAATAGTTCGTTGAATGGTGATTCGAGCAATGCTATGGCAAATAGCGGCTTGGCTCCATTACCAGTTTCTAAACGCCCTAATGGTGTGTTTGTAAGATCATTATCGCAAGGGAAAGAAATTATAGCTTATGATCATATTAGAGAAGGAGATGTATTTTATCAAAAACGTATTTGGAGATTGATTGATGTTCGTGAAAAAATGAATTTGCCTTTTAAATATCCTTATCATTTTCCTAATGAAACATTTTTTTATATGATTCATCGTGCTGTGTTAACGGGTGATGTAACAGCATTTGATGATGAAGATTTTATTGCAACATTAGCTATTGATAAAGTGAAACAGATTGGTGCAGGGGTAGATACTGTACCACAGATTGATCCTATTACTGGTGAAGTAACTGGATATGTACCTAAAGTAAGAGAGTTAAACTATAATGATGTAAATCAATTTAGAGTTAAAGAAGATTGGTTTTTTGATGAAGAAACATCTACTATGCAGGTTCGTATTTTAGGAATAGCACCTATTTTAGAATTGAATGTAGGTGGGCAAAAAATACCAACACCGATGTATTGGGTTTATTATCCTGATATGCGTAAAACATTTTCGCAAAAGGAAATTTTTAACCCTAAAAATGATGCGGTAAGAATGACTTGGGAAGATATTATGGAATTCCGTTATTTTAGTAGTTATATCATCAAGGAATCAAATGTATATGATAGAACTATATCGAGTTATGTAAATGGTATTGATGCCTTATTAGAAGGTGAAAGAGTTAAAACTGATATTTTTAACTTTGAACATGATTTGTGGAGTTATTAATTGTATAAAAGTAAAATATTTAAAAGCCGATTCAATCTGAATCGGCTTTTTTTGTTTGATGATTTTTACAATTTTCAAAATAGACTTCTTCGCAAAATGCTTGTTAATGATCTCATCTTTATCTTCTCTCCGATAAATACGGTATAGAGAGGAATGGTATTTTCCGAAGATGTCTAATAGCAATAAAAACAATTCACCAATTTATATATGCTTTTCTTACATTTGCTCCACTAAAAACAAATTTTTAAAATGATAAAAAGAATGTCAATAGCTGTAGCCTTAGCTGCCTCTACATTTGCCTTGCCATCGTGCAATAATCAACCCAAAACCGAAACTACGGAAAACAAAACCGAAGAAAATTTTGAAGTAGCTGCCGAATCGTTTGCCGATTTGCAATTGCTTCGTTATCAAATTCCTGGTTTTAATGAATTGAGTTTGCAACAAAAAACATTGGCGTATTATTTATACGAAGCTGCATTAAGTGGTCGTGATATTATTTATGATCAAAAAAGCAAAGACGGTATTTTACTACGCAAAACAATCGAGAATATTTATGGCACTTATAGCGGCGATAAATCATCGGCCGATTGGAAAAAATTTGAAGAATATTGTGGCCGTTTTTGGTTTAGTAATGGCAATCATCATCATTATAGCAATGATAAATTTGTACCCGAATGTTCGTTTGAATATTTTACAACTATTGCTAAAGCAAGCGATGCAAAAGGATTTCCGGTAAATGAAGGTGAAAGCTTAGATGCATTTTTAAAACGCATTCAGCCCGAAATGTTTGATATTAAATTCAGAGCAAAAGAAGTTGATTTACGTGCAGGCATTGATAATATTGCTGCATCTTCAAACAATTTTTATGAAGGCGTTTCGCAAAAAGAAGTTGAAGCATTTTATGCAAAATTTCCTACGGATGGCAATGCCCCAAGCTGGGGATTGAACAGCAAAACCACAAAAGAAAATGGACAAATAGTAGAGAAAGTTTGGAAAGTGGGTGGTATGTATGGCGCTGCCATTGAGCAAATGGTAAGTTGGTTAGAAAAGGCTGTAACCGTAGCAGAAAATGATAAACAAAAAGATGCCTTAACTAAGTTGGTTAAATTTTATAAAACAGGCGATTTAAAAGATTTTGATGAATACTGCATTTCGTGGGTTAATGATGTAGATAGCCGTATTGATTGTGTGAATGGATTTATAGAAGTATATGGCGATGCTATTGGTAAAAAAGCAAGCTTTGAAAGTTGTGTAAGTATTAAAGATATGGAAGCAACTAAAATGGTGGCAAAAATTGCCAGCAATGCACAATGGTTTGAAGATAATTCGCCAATAGCTGCCGAACATAAAAAGAAAGAAGTAAAAGGTATTACTGCTAAAGCAATTACTGTGGTGGTTGAAGCTGGCGATGCTGCACCTTCTACGCCAATTGGTATCAACTTACCCAATGCAGATTGGATAAGAAAAGACCACGGTAGCAAATCAGTTTCGTTAAGCAATATTGTGGCTTC
>JBEEMV010000112.1:0-3853 GCA_041192505.1 Bacteroidota bacterium | reverse complement strand
GTTTTTGATGTTTCCATCCATTCATCAAAAAACCAATTCAAATCTACTTTGGTTGATTGATGAATACTGTTTCTAAAATCTTCGGGATAAGGATGACACATTTTCCATTGATTAAAATAATTTGAAAACGATTTCCAAAATAAAGTATCGCCCAATACATATTGCAAATTGAACAACATGGTTGATGTTTTGAAATACACATTTCTGTAGCCGCCATCATGATTTAATGCACCAGCAAAATCATCGCTGTGTGTGTTTAATGTAGCGCTACTTTCTCTAATAGCTTCGCCCATATATCCATTATAAGTTTCGCTGCTGCGCAATACATCTTTTTGTTTAAATCTATTTACATAAGCCGATTTTGATTTGGGTTGAATACGATATTTTCCATCAATAGCTTCGCAAGCATTGGTGTTTAAAAATTGTGTAAAGCCTTCGTCCAGCATGGCTCTGTAGGTTTCATTGTTACCCACCATTCCAAAAAACCAATTGTGTCCTACTTCATGCGCCAACAAATCACGGTAGCCTGGGTCGGTGCCACCATCTAAAGTAAGCATCGGATATTCCATTCCATCTTGTGCATCAGCCACCACCATTTTTGGGTAAGCATACATACCCACTCGGTTGCTATAATATTCAATTACTTTGGCTGTATAATCAGCCGCATTTTTCCAACCTGCGGCATGACTTTCTTGCGCTAACGAAATTATTTTTATACCGTTCCATTCAGCTTCGCCAATGCGATACGAAGGATCGGCAGTAAATGCAAAATCATGTACATTGGTAGCATGATATTTCCATGTTTTTCTGTTAGCAGATACATAAGGAATTATTTCAGAAGGCTTGTTTTGTTTTGTTGAAATAGGTTTTTTATCAATGAAATTTTTGATGTCTAATTGTTTGCGCAAATCGGTTGGCAATACTTCCTCTTCATTTTGCAACCAGCCCGTGGCTTCCACCACATAATTATTACTAAAAGTTAATTCTACATCAAACGAACCATAATCGCCATAAAACTCTTTGCCCATGTGCTGTTGCACATCCCAACCAAATTTTGCATCGTACACACACATACGTGGATACCAATGTACACCGTCATAATGCCTGTATCCAGCTTCATCTTTATGTCCTACTTCGTCAAATTTTTTCATACGGCGGCGTTGGCTTCCGCTATCCCAATAGGTTTTAAATTTCATGCTGAAAATTGTACTACTGTTGGGCGGCAATGGGTTGCTTAATTTTATTTTCACTACCGAAAAATCTTGTTCAAAACTTACCACATTTCCGTTAACGCTTACATTCATTAACTCTGTTCCCAATCCTTTTGCTTCATATTTTCCCCATTTAGTTTTTACATTATTTGCTTTATTCAAATCATCTAAATACGAGTTGGGTTGAAATGCATTTTGATATAAATGAAAATAAACTTCGTGCAATGTATCGGGCGAATTATTTACATACATCAATTCTTCATCGCCAATAATAATATCATTTACTTCATCAATATTTGCTTTAATGGTATAATGAACATCTTGCTGCCAATAGGTTTCATAAGGTTTTCTGTTTTTCCAATAAAATGGATTCATGGGGCTACGGTATTCCTGATTCGGATTTTTTGCATCAAATGCCATTCGCATCATATAGGGATGAGGATGCGTAGGTGGTATTGAAAATGCAAATGGCGATAAGCAACAAAAAATTACTGCAAGAGATAAAAAAAGTTTTTTCATTGAAAAAATATTTGAGGAACGAAAGTAAATTTTAAAATAGAAAAATTTATAAAAAAATAGCAATCATTAATCGTTATACATTGAAATAAAAACTTTACGTACTTTGCGTTTAAATTTTAAATAGTATGGTACGTTCGCCTTTTAATTTGCAAAAATGGATTGATGAAAATCGTCATTTATTAAAGCCACCTGTGGCTAATAAAAATTTATATCCCGAAGGAACCGATTATATAGTAATGATTGTTGGCGGCCCCAATGCCCGAAAAGATTATCATTACAACGAAACTGAAGAATTATTTTATCAACTGGAAGGTGAAATTTTAGTAAAAACACAGCAAGATGGGCAATGTGTTGAAGTGCCAATAAAGGCTGGCGAAATGTTTTTATTACCACCTCGTATTCCACACAACCCAAGCCGCAGCGCAGGTTCTATTGGGTTGGTAATTGAACGAGTAAGAAAAGGAACAGATATGAAAGATGGTTTACTTTGGTTTTGTGATAAGTGTAATAGCAAATTGCACGAAACTTATTTTACACAAGAAAATATTGAAACCGATTTCTTAGGCAGATTTAAAGAATTTTATGCCAATAATGATTTGCGCAAATGCAAACAATGTGGTTATGAAATGGAAACAGATGCAAGATTTGTATAAAATAAATTGCCATTGAAAGCAGAACAACCCATCGGAATTTTTGATTCGGGTGTTGGCGGATTAACCGTAGCCAACGCTATTTGCAAGCTATTGCCTAACGAAAATACAATTTATTTTGGCGATACAGCCCATTTGCCTTATGGCGATAAATCTACCGAAGCCGTAAGACAATATGCCAAACGCATTACCGAATTTTTGATTGATAAAAATTGTAAGATGGTAGTGGTGGCTTGTAATACTGCATCGGCGGCGGCTTTTGAAGATTTAAAAAAAATATTTGGTAATAAAATTTTGTTGGTAGATGTAATTGAACCGATGGTAAACCACATCAAGCAAAATTATGCCGATAAAAAAATTGGTATCATTGCCACTAAAGGAACTGTGGGCAGCGGCATTTACGAAAACAAATTAAAAGCTGTAGATGTAAATGATGTAAACTCATTAGCCACACCACTTTTAGTGCATTTAATTGAAGAAGGTTTTAGCAAACATATTGGTAGCAATTTATTAGTACAAGAATATTTACACGATAAAAAATTACGCAAGATTGATGTGTTGGTATTGGCTTGTACGCATTATCCAATATTAAAAAATACGATTGAAGATTTTTATCATCACGAAGTTAAAGTGCTTGATTCTACTATTATTACAGCCCAAAAAGTGAAAGAAGCGTTAGTTGAAAATCAGTTATTAAATACAGCCAATCAAAAGGCAACACACGAGTTTTATGTATCAGATTTTACACCAGCTTTTGAGCAAATAACAAAAATATTTTATGGTGCCGAAATACATTTAGCTAAATGTGATATTTGGAAAGAAGTTTAATAAACCACATGAATGTACCCTATTTTATAGCATCAAAAATTGCAGCGCAAAAGCAAAAAAACTTTTCGGCATTAATCATTAAAGTGGCTACCATAGCCACTGCATTAAGCTTGGCTGTAATGATTGTGGCTACAGCTATGGTAAATGGTTTTCAAAAAGTAATTCAACAAAAAGCATATAATCTTTGGGGGCATATTCAGATTACAGAATATTCAGATAATCGTTCGTACGAAAATTCGCCCATCAAATTATCATTACAAAAAATAAATGAAATTAAAGCCCTGCCCAATGTAAAACGCATGGAAGCATTTGCCACCAAACCTGGCATTATTAAAAAAAATGAACAGATTGAAGGCGTTGTACTAAAAGGCATTGATGCTTCTTTTAACAATGATTTTTTCAAACAATATATTGCCGATTATAAAGGAACAATTGAGCAGATTTTTAATTTTAGCGATTCTGTTATTTCCAATAAAATTATTATTTCTAGTAAAATTGCGGATAGATTACAGCTTAAAATTGGCGATAATTGTTTGGTATATTTTATTGATAAAAGCCCACGTGTACGCAAGTTGCAGGTGGCTGCCATTTACAAAACAGGTTTATCCGAGTTTGATAAAGTGTATTCATTTGTTGATATTAGAA
>JBEEMV010000111.1:0-17076 GCA_041192505.1 Bacteroidota bacterium | reverse complement strand
AGCGCCGCATTATGGAAGTGTATTTAAATGTAATTGAATTAAATAAAAACAGATTTGGTGTTGAACAAGGCGGCCTGTATGCATTTAACCGCAATGCAAAAAATCTTACACAAGGGCAATGCGCTTTAATAGCAGCCATATTACCAGGACCAAAAAAATTTTCTGCTAAATATCCATCAGGTTATATTATGATGCGACAAGCACAAATAATTCCGCAAATGAGTTTTTTAGGAATTGATGTAAGGAAAGAGTTTGGGTATAAATAGATATAAAATGAAAGCAAATAAAATTTTACTGTTTGTGATTGTAATTTTTATTGAATGCAGTTCGCCAAAGAAAATAGAAAGCGTTCATTCAAAATCATTTCCTAATTATTATATTCTAACATTCAGTAAAAAAATTAAATCTATTTCATCTATTAAAGTGGATAGTTTTAAATATGTAAATACCAAAATCTATCAACTCGATACTCTTTATAAAATTGAAAGTCATAGAATACTGAAGAGAGATACTCAACTTCTTGAGCTTATGAAATCCGAATCGAAAATATATTTTTACAGAATTTTTATTAATAGACAATTTGATATTTATAATGGCTCATGTTGGGTAAATGACTCTACAAAGGTTTCTATTTCAGGAAGATGCGGATACCATCCTTTGGATGATGGAAAAAGAGCAAAAAAATTTGATGATGAAATGCAAAAATTTGTAGAACGCACTAAATACTAAATCTTATTCCCTACAAAAACTTATCGCCTTTCCGCCATAGTTAATGCCTTCACTCACCATTAAAATTCAATTAACAATTATACATTTTTTGAACTAATTTTATTGAAACAATTTAGTAATGAGTGAATACACTCATCTCGGCGAAAGCTTTTGCAAGTTCACTAAACCTAACCCACCAAATGCAACGAATAACGTCTGTAATTGATGCGAAAAAAGCAACGAATAATTTTGGAAAGCAACGATTAAACTCTATTTTCGTTGCAAATATTGCAACGAATGAGACCATTCATACATCAACAAGATAATTGGACAAACTTTACTTGGAAAACCGAAGACATTATTAATTTGCTTAGCGAAGTAAGAAATCTTCAAGGACGATTAACAGGTAAAATGGAAGCATTAGGATTTAACCTAAGAAACGAAGCTTTATTGGAAACATTAACCACAGATGTTTTAAAATCTTCAGAAATTGAAGGAGAAATTTTAAATCCCGATCAAGTTCGGTCATCCATAGCAAAAAGATTGGGAATGGAAATTGCAGGTTCGGTTGAATTTGACCGAAATATTGATGGCGTTGTTGAAATGATGCTTGATGCAACACAAAATTGTTTTAAACCATTAACTAAAAATAGACTTTTTGATTGGCATGCAGCATTATTCCCAATTGGCAGAAGTGGAATGTATAAAATAACTGTTGCAGATTGGCGAAAAGACACAACAGGCCCAATGCAAGTAGTATCGGGAGCTATGGGAAAAGAAAAAGTGCATTTTCAAGCCCCTGATTCTAACTTAATAGAAAACGAAATGAAAAAATTTATAAATTGGTTTAATAACTATGATAAGATAGATTTAGTAATTAAAGCAGCAGTATCTCATTTATGGTTTGTAACTATTCATCCATTTGAAGATGGAAACGGTAGAATAACCAGGGCTTTAACCGATATGCTATTAGCTAAGGCGGATGGAAGCAATCAACGATTTTATAGTATGTCGGCTCAAATTAGGCAGGAACGAAAACAATATTATAACATACTTGAAAAAACACAAAAAGGAAATCTTGATATTACGGAATGGATTCAATGGTTTTTGCAATGCCTAATAAATGCATTAAAATCAACAGATTTAATTCTTTCAAAAGTGCTATTGAAAGCCGATTTTTGGAATACACATTCTAAAACAAACATAAACGATAGGCAGCAAAAAATGTTAACCAAACTTTTAGATTCATTTGATGGAAAACTGACTTCATCAAAATGGGCAAAAATTGTAAAATGCTCAAAAGATACAGCAATTAGAGATATTAACGATTTGATAAATAAGAATATGCTACAAAAAGAATCAGCAGGAGGAAGAAGTACAAACTATGAATTAAAAAGATGATGAAAATTTACCATGATGCGTACACTCATCACGGCGAAATTTTTTTTTTACTGCACTACCCATTTTTTAATTGAACTATAATTTGAAGAATTATCTGTAAGCTTAGCAGAATATAACCCTCTACTTAAGTTTACTTGAATAGGAATATTAGAAGGGCAATTTTTATAGTAAAACACTTTTCTTCCTACTATATCAAATACTTCTAAAGTACTTGATTCATAATGATGTGAAAGGGTAATAAAGTTTCCAGTTGAAGGATTAGGGAATAAAATCCAATCATTTCGATTTTGATTGCAATATCTGAATGTAGAAGCATAATCAGGCTGAAGATTCAAATCATTATAAATGGTGTCAACATCAACAATTAGCCAATGCAAAGGGTCGAATTTGATTTTTGCGGTTTCGTTTATTTTATCCGAAAAACAAAAATAAAAAGTGTCTGTTTTGCTTTTAAGTGAAAGCCTGGCAATGGTATCTTTTTGCAATCCTAAAAACTTACAATCAATATCCATTTTAAAAAAAGGAATTATTGTATCCTGCCTATTTGTTTGTGAAACAATCATCATTACTTTTTCTTTTTGTTGATTCCAACGCATTGATAGAATAGGATGTTCAACTCCGTAATACCATTCATCAAAAAAATATTGATAATCCTTTTTAGTTACCTCATAAATAGTTTGAATTAAATTGCTAACTGTTGCTGTTTTATATTTAAAATCAGTTTGAAACTTTTGAATAGCTTTAAAAAATAATTCATCATTGTTGATTTCATACCGAAGTGCATGAATGATGGCAGCACCCTTTTGATAAGTGATTTCTAATGAAAATATTCGAGTAGGATTTATAGCATTCTTAATATAAACAGGAGTAAAGCCAAATATTTTAGCTGATTGCTGAAACTTATCCATCAATTGCAAAGCCGAAGATTCTCCTCTGAATTTTTTACAGAACAAATATTCAGTATAAGAGGCAAAGCCTTCATTTAACCATATATCGCTCCATGAACTGCATGTAACTTGATTTCCAAACCATGAATGTCCCAATTCATGAGCCATCATTTGCATGTTAGTTAAGGAATAAATAGTAGTCATGGTTTGATTTTCCATTCCCCCATTAATTGGAGCCATACAATGCCCATACTTTTCATCTGCAAACGGATATTCACCAAATAAGGTAGAATAATAATTGAGCAACATAGCTACTGTATCTAAATAAATTTTGCTGGTAGTTAAAATTGTTGGTGAGTAATCATAAATATAATTTTGAACCATCATTTTTTTTCCATTAGGCAGTTGAGTATAAAATGAATAATCAACATACTTTCCAACGGCTATTGCAATTAAATAATAAGCGGTAGGATAATTGGTTTTCCAATTAAACTTAAGCTTGTGGTTAGGTAGCGTATCAATTTTTTTCAATATGCCATTTGCACAAGCTTTTAATGAATCATCAACAGTAATTGCAATATCCATTGAGTCAATTTTATCTTCCAACACTTGTTTGCAGGGCAACCAATAAGATGTAAAAAAAGGTTCAGAATTAGATGCTGTACAAAGCCCTTCATGGGTTAACATTCCACAAATACTTCTATCTGAAATAATATCTGTAGAAGAGCAACTATAAAATATTTGAAGATTAAAATACCTGAAATTTTGAATTGAATTGGAAAGATTTATTTCTCTAATATTTTTATTAATGATTGCAATTTCCTTCTTCCCATTTACAAAAATGGAATCAATCACGGCTCCTTGTTGCAATTCAAAAACAATTTTATTTAAGGATGAAATTTTTGATTTAGCTCTTATAACAACATTACCTTTTATGGAATTATTTTGAACACCAATTTGAACATCCATTTTCATATAACTCATATCATAATTCAACAAATCAGTATTTACAATTTTCGATTTTTCATGAGCTAATTGAGAAGACTTTAAAGAAGAACAATTGTAAGATGTTTGAGCATTTACATATGAAGCGATTGCTATAATCTGCAATAAAATGAAAAGATATTTTTTCATTAATCTATTATAAATTTTATTTGTGAATTAAAATTATCTCCAACAACTTTCATAACATATACGCCTGATGGATAATCTTTAAAAGTAAAATTCCAATAGTTTTCACCTTGCTGCAAATTGCGTTTTTCAATTGCCTTCCTTTCTCCTAAATTGTTGTAAATTTCTATTTCAATATTTTCATTATTTACTGTAGAATTTATTAATAAAGTTGCAATTTTATTTTTAATAACTGGATTAGGAAATAATCTTATTTCAACTTTATTATTAATTATTGATTCAAAGCCAGTATATGCAGAAGCAATGAAAATAGCTTGTGTACTGCTAAAATTCTCACACAAATTACCCGTTGCTATTGGCTTTACTCTCCATCTATAAGCTACACCAACATTTAAATCACTGCCTTGATAAATAAAAAAAGTATCAGCAGTTGGTGTAATTAAATCAAACCCATAATCAACATTAATGACGTAATGCTCTGCATTAGCCACTTTTCGCCATTTGAATATAATATAATTACCAGTTACATAAACTAAAGTATCAGGAGATAATGGTTTTGTTGAACTTAAAATTACTTTATTAAATGTAAATAAGCTATTTAATTGTGGATGTAACCCTGCTGAATTTAAATCAGCATTCATGGCTGCAATTTGTTCATTTGAAAATCTTGTAGCACAATTTGAAAGAGACATTACAAGAGTTGAATCAGGTGTAATTAATACACTATCTGCATCACGATAATGGCAATAGTTGGCACAAAAACTATTGTCATAGTAATCAGGAGGTGTATCACAAAATTTATCAGCTACAGCATAACAATTACTACCATCCATTTTCTCAAAATTACTTGGTGCAACAGTATTACCTGAACAATCAGCAAATGACTGTCCTTGAAATGTATGAGGTAATGAAAATAAATGTCCAACATTATGGGCTAAACTATGCCCTAAAATACAAGCTTTGGTAATTACTACTGCATCATTTACTGAATTGTAATATCCGCATGCTCCAGGATAGTTTACATAATAAATATTTAAGGCATTATTTACATTATGCATTCCCATTATGGAGGCGGTATTCCAACTATTTAAGGTTGGGGTATTATAGAATGTAGTATTATAAATTCTGTCGATAGTTGGGATTAAATAAAATTGAATATTTGCAGAGTCGTATGCAGTATTCAAATCACAAATACTTAATAGTACATCTTGTATTGTAATGATAGTAGCGCTGTCAACTTGATGCGCAATGTGTGCTTTTATTGGAATATATTTTACACCACTTTTGGCTTTAAATAAAACCTCATTCCTTTGATAATAATCTAACCAATCCTTTTGCTTTTGGCTCATGATGGTTGAACACCTATTATCTTGAGCTGATACATTTGTTATCAGTATAATTAAAGATAAAAATAGTATTGTTTTTTTCATAGATAGAAAGATGAAATAATTACACAAAACGTTGTATTTAAAATGAACAAAATACATTTTAAGAAAAAAATACTACAACCATAAATTTATAAATCAATCTTCCCTACAAAAATTTATCGCCTTTCATTCGTTTTACATCGGCTGTAAAATCCTTTATTTTTTGCTCTTGGTTTTTTTCGCAAATCAATAATGCATCGGGTGTATCTACCACTATATAATTATCTAAGCCTTGCAAAATTACTAATTTTTTATCTGGCACATTTACAATATTATTTTGTGCATCATACATCATCACATTTTTACCCGATACCGAATTACCATGATAATCGTGTTCTGTTAATTCATACAATGAAGCCCAAGTGCCTACATCGCTCCATCCAAAGCTGGCAGGAATAACCCTTACGTTAGATGCTTTTTCCATCACACCCACATCTATAGATACATTGGTGCAAAGCGTATAAGCATGTTCGATAAATTTCTTTTCATCTTTTGTATATAGCTTTTTTTCGTACCCTGCAAAAGCTTCAAATACTTCGGGCAGCAATTGCTCAAAAGCTTTAATGATAGATTTTACATTAAAAATAAACATGCCGCTATTCCATAAAAATTCGCCTGTTTTAATAAACTGAATAGCCAAATCTTTATCAGGTTTTTCGAAAAATGTTTTTACTTTATGAATACCGCCTTCGTTTTCTTCCATGTATTGAATATAGCCGTAGCCTGTATCAGGTCTTGTAGGCTGTATACCCAAGGTTACTAAATGATTATGTTTGGATACATGTTCCAAACCTTTTCGTACTACTTCGTGATACACATTTTCTTTTACAATAAAATGGTCGGCAGCGGCTACAATAATATTTGCTTTAGGGTTTTTTAATGAAATTTTTAAAGATGCATAAGCAATACATGGCGCTGTATTTTTGCGCATAGGTTCGTACAATACTTGCTCATCTTTAAAATCGGGCAATTGCAATTTTATTAAATCAGCATATATTTCATTGGTTACAATATAAACTTGCTCGGGTGGACACAATGCTGCATAACGATCAACAGTAAGTTGCAACAACGATTTGCCCGTACCTAAAAAATCTAAAAACTGCTTTGGGTGGTTATTTCGGCTAACTGGCCAAAAACGGCTACCAATGCCGCCTGCCATAATTATTACGTAATTATTTGTATTCATTCTGTTGGCAAAAATAGTTAAAGAATTGAAGTATTAAGAAGCTATTTGATAGGTAAATTTGTAAATAAAAAAAGCACCCCAAAAGGTGCTTTAAAATATCAGTGGTTTAAAATTATTTTACTTCGTCATATCTATGCTCTATTTCTTCTTCTTCTTCTTCGGCAGCTATCATGTTATCATAATAAGCTATGGCAGCTAATAGCACAAATACCCCTGCTGGTGGCAATATTTTTAACATATCAAACCCTGCTCCTATTTCTGAACCAATTGCACCTACTACTAAAAGTATCAACAAAAAACTTATGGTGGCTCTTGATGATGGAATTAATAATCCAATTGCACCAGCTATTTCTAATATACCAATTACAATGGCTGCAATTCTTGAAAAGTTCATTTTAGCTAAAAAGTCTACCATTTCGAATAGATTAAATATCTTGCATATTCCATTAAAAATGAATAAAGCCGCTGCAATGTAGGCTAAGATTACTACTAATGATTTTTTGGATTTCATACTGGCAAAAAGATTTTTGTTTTACAAAAACAAATAAAAGTTATAGAAAAATTAATCCGAAAAGTAGCCTTAAATTTCAATGTTCTTTCGCCTTTCAACTTGTAAGATACAAACTATGTTATGTTAATTTGTATCCTGACACAATTCAATTAAAACACCGTTTGAAGATTTAGGATGGATAAAACACACTAACTTATTATCAGCTCCTAATTTTGGTTCTTCATTAAGTAATAGACAGCCTTCTGCCTTTAAGCGTTGCATTTCGGCTTTTATATCTTTTACACCGAATGCTATATGATGAATTCCTTCGCCTTTTTTTTCTAAAAATTTTGCAATGGGGCTATCAGCATGGGTTGCTTCCAGCAATTCAATTTTATTTTCGCCTGTTTTAAAAAAAGATGTTCTAACACCTTCCGATGCTACCTCTTCGGTTTTATAATGTTCGGTATTTAATATTTTAGCAAAAAGCTGATTGCTGGCTTCTAAATTTTTTACCGCAATACCAATATGTTCTATCTTATCAAATGTGCTCATGTTTTTTATTTTTATTGATAAAAGGTAACAACAGAAACGATAAAAAGCCGCCAATAATAATTGCAATTTGCCCTACGCCCCAATTTACCCAAGCCGATGCTAAGCCAATACCTTCGGGTATATTATACAATTTTAAAACTTGTGGAATAATGGCATGATAACCGCCCAAGCCGCCTTGTGTGGGCAGTATAAATCCAAAGCTACCCAACGTCATACAGCTTAATGCTGCAAAAATAGTTAGGTGCGATGTTTCTTTTACGCATAGCAAACCAAGGTATTGAGTAAACAAATACATACCCCAAAGTAAAATGGTATAAAAAATAAAAATGCCTTTTCGTTTTAAATTTAAAATGGCTTTTAAACCACTTACTAAACCTTCAACAAAACCTTTAATTTTATTATTTTTTGAAATAATTTTTTTGATAACAACAAAGCCAACTACTGCTCCTATCATCAATACAGCAATAATTATCCATTTCATGTTTCCTGCATTTTGAAATTTGGCTACTGCCGAATCAACTATTGTAGTTTTAAAATAAGCATACATTCTATCAAACTCAATTAATACTGTAATGGCTACTAAAAAAAGCCAACAAGCCATATCAAAAATGCGTTCGGCTATCACCGTTCCGAAACTTTTTTCAAACGGAATATTTTCGTATTTAGTTAGTACACCACATCGTGATACTTCGCCTAATCTTGGAAAAGCTAAATTGGCTAAATAGCCTATCAACACTGCGGCATAAGTATTTGCTGCGGTGGGTTTATAGCCCATTGGCTCCATCAATATTTTCCAACGTAATGCTCTAACAAAATGTGCCATCAATCCACAGCAAAAAGCCAATATAATTAAAAACGGATTTGCATTTAGCAAAGCATTTTTGCATTGTGCAATTTGTTCATCACTCATATTATGAAATATGAACCACACAATCCCGATTCCTAATATCAGAAAAGCTGAAAACTGAATAACTGATTTTGCAGTTTTATTCATTCTAAATTTTATTTTTTGAATCCGGAAAAATAACAGATGGCTTAAATTGTTTAGCCGCTTCAAAATCCATTAAAGCATAACCCACAATTATTACAATATCGCCTGGTTGTACTTTACGGGCTGCGGCACCATTCAAGCAGATTACACCACTATTGCGTTCGCCTTTAATCACGTAGGTTTCAAGGCGTTCGCCATTATTATTATTAACTACTTGCACTTTTTCGTTTTCAATTAAATTAGCTGCTTCCATTAGCGCTTCGTCAATTGTAATACTGCCTACATAATTCAAATTAGCATCGGTTACGGTTGCTCTATGAATCTTCGATTTTAAAATTTCTATTTGCATAAAATATTGATACGCTTCAAAGATAGGTTAATAATTTAAATTCGATTTATGCCTTTTATAAATCCATACAAAATCGGTTAATAAAAGTATTTGGGCTATGGCAAATACATACCAATTATAATGCTGTGGTATAAACTCGAAACCCATAGTGTTTATTGTATGATTACCTGAAATAAACCACCGTATAAATTCTGAAGTAAACGATGCTATAAAAATTAAGCTGGCACAAATCATCATTAACCAATCGAAACGATTAAATTTTATTACAATATTTTTTTGTTGCAAATGAATGATTAAAAATGTAAAAAAAATCATACTAATTGAAATAATACATGGCGCTAAAACTGGCCCATACCAAGGCATTGGCAATAAAAATAAAATATCCCAAGTAAAAAATGAAGCTGGCCAATTCAATAAATATTTTAAAAAAATGTAGTAAAATAAATCCCAAATGGCAAAGCTGTATAGAAAGAAAACAAAGCGTTGAGCAAAATTTTTGCCCACTAAAATACCAATGGTTAACAACATAATTAAGGTGGCAAATTCACGAAGCAATTCTGTTTTTAATACTAAATTACTGGTTTCAACCATTGGAAAATCAAATCCGTTGGGATAATACAATGCCCGTAAATACACTACCACAGCCGTTTCTAAAAAACCCATAGCAATGGCAAATAAGGTTAATATGAGGATTGTTTTAATGATTGGTTTCATGGCGCAATAATTTTTGAAATTTTAATTTTCGATTTTTCATCAGCGTAATTCCATGATTGCCATGAATTTTGAGAAGTATCGTGGATATAATTTTTCATTCGTTTTATTAATTGTGATTCAAAAATTTCGATTGATGTATTTTCCATCCATCTATGATTTTCATTTTGATTGCCATCTATTTGTTCTTTAATGGTTGGCAAATGTTCATATAAATAATACGAAACTCGTGGGCTTAATTCGTAATAAAAATCAACATCAACATCTTTTTTATTCCAATGATTAATATTGAATTGAACAATGGTTTCATCCCAATTAATACAACTCAAAATCAATAATAATATATACACCGACCAACTATTAATTCGCAAAAGAAAATATGCCGAACGCTTTTGATTAATTTTTATCAGCATGGTAACTAACCCAACAGCAACTAAAATCAAAAAGAAAAAAACTCCGATTCGTTTATATGCCAACGCATGAATGTAGATGTAATAATAATTGCGCAAGCCAACCGAAATTACAAGAATTAAATTTTGAATCATCCACAAATTAGCCAGCAGCTTAAGCCATTTATTGTTGGGATAAAAGTTTAGATTATTTCTAAAATAATAAATCACAATTAAGATTGCTAAAATGATACTAACTATTAATAATTCGGTGCCTTCATGAACAAAATCTTTAAAACAAAATCCAGCTTTATGCTCAAAACCAAACCACAAATATTTTATATCAATACAATTTAAAATCAGCACTAATACATTCACAAAAAACAACATCAAAATAGCTATTCGATATTCTTTAGTTAGCGCATTAATAGCTTTGTTAAAAAAATGGATTTTGCGTTTGCGAACAATAAATTCATTTTCAGAAATTTCTTCTTCTTCTACTTTTGATGAATTATGTTTATAGATAACGCCGCCTACAATCAGCATTCCACCTAATGAAAAGAGCAACATACTAAACGAAATGTATTCGAAAATATTTGCAATAAAATTGAAAATTGTAGAAATAAAGTTGCCAATAAAATCAGCAAATACTGAATTGGAAATAGAATATAAAACAGCGAAAACAATTACGATGATAAACGGAATTAATGTAATCTTTAAAAAATAAAACACTCTTCCTGCCTTACTTCGTTGGCTTTGATGTGTAGATAAATAATCTTGAATGGCATTGCTGGGCAACATAATATAAGTTTGTACTAATGCTATCAAACTAAATAAAGCTGATTTTAATTGAACATGATGTACAAAGCCTATTAATAATGCCATAGATACCAAATGAGCAACAATTGAATTGGTTGAATTATTTATTACCACCATACAACCCGATAGCAAACTACCAGTAATTGTTGCCCATACATAAGGCATTCGAAACGATGCTTTGTGTTTTATAAAAAGTAACGACATTAGTAATATGCTAAATAAAAACAAGTTGATGCCGAGTGAGTGGTGCCAAAATAAATACGTGTAAATTGCTGTACTACTAATTAGCAAATAATGATTTTTAATTTGAATTGATTTCATGTTATTTGTTTGAGTTAATTATTGATAACGATATTTCTAACTGTTTAATTTTTTTATGCACTATTAATAATGGCAGGATGCCAAACACACCAAACGAGCAATCAATTAATTGCCAATAAAATGGTATGTGGCGAATGTGTCCGCAGATAAATGTTAATGGAAAAACACATATGCAGGCAATCATTCCAAATTCAATTATCCAAATATTTTTTACAGGATTGCGATAAACACCTATAAATAAAATGGTAAGCATTACATGTGCAAATGCTAACCAATCGCAGCCATAAGCTAAAAATGGATAATGCAAATTTGTTTCTATTACAGCATTACAAACCATTTGTAAAAATGCTGCAATGCTTATTGGTAAATAGTTTGAAAACTTCATCAACCATTTCAATTCTGTTTCAATAGGAAATGCAGTGATGCCACTTAGGAATAAACCAGCCATAAAAATCATTACCCAAATTTTTATTTCACGTTCAATTTTTTCTGTTTTGTTTTTCATTTTTAATTAATTTAAAAGTACTTTGAATTTCAAAGTTTGTGAGCAAAAAAATATTATTTAGTTTGTTTCAATAATTTTTCAAGTGCATCGATGTGTTGCTTAAATGCGGCTTTGCCTAATTTTGTGGCAGCAAAATTTGTGTTCGGTTTTTTACCTACAAATGATTTTTTGATAGCAATAAATTCAGCTTTTTCTAATGCTGCAATATGGCTAGCTAAATTGCCATCAGTAGTTTGCAATACTTCTTTCATCGCATTAAAATCTATCGTATCGTTTACCATTAGTACCGACATAATGCCCAATCTGATGCGGCTTTCAAAAGCTTTATTTAATTTATCAATCTGTATTTTCATTACTTCAACACATTTGATTCGTATTTAAAATACATCATAATACCATATACTATATGCATTAAGCCAAAGCCAAAAGCCCAGCAGATTAAGCCTTCTTCAACAAAAAATGAAGCTATTAATCCTACCGCAATTTCTATTATTCCTAAATACCTAACATCTCGATAGGTGTAATTGCTGCTATTCAACAATGCCATTCCATAAAAAATTAACATCGTTGGTGCTATTAATTGCACTTGTAAATGATACAATAATACCAAGCAAAATAATCCGCCAGCTACCAACGGAATCATCATGTTTATTAATAATCGCTTGGCTGTTTTATCATACAAACTAACTTTTTCTTTTCGTGCTTTTTGAATGGTAAGCCACATGCTAATTAAAAACGAACACAACAATACGCTTGCTGCTATTATAAAATAAAAAGTAAGTACGGGTAAATACAAATGATTATCTTTTATGAGCAAAGCAAAATATGGCACATTGGTGTTTAAATCTTCGTTGTGCACTTGTGTATAGGCTGTTAAAATGCCTACGCCAATTAAGGCAAACAAGCCTACAAATACGCCCGAGAAACCATTTAATGAAACAAATTTTGATGAACGCTCCATCATGTTTCTAATATCTTGTAATGCTTCTAATTGATTTTCTGTTTCATTCATTTTTAAAAGTACTTTGTAATGCAAAGTTACAATTGAAATTTGAATGGCAAAATATTTTTTGATTTTTTTTGAATCGCTTTTTGAAAATTTTGAGTTAGTAGGATTTCTAAAATGTAATTGTGTTAAACTTCTCTAAGATTGTTCTACTAATATAGAAAAGTACAATATCGCTAAACCCTTTATTTACCTGAGTATAGGGGCAATCGAACAACCGAATACTCGAACGATTAGAATGAAGAATAGAAATGAAAAATAATTCGGTATTCAAAATTGGATTATTAAGCATTGCATTATTTTTTTTCACACAAAGCCGCAAAGCCACAAAGATTTTTTCGGAAACAACTTTTGTATTTAACTCCGTTTGGAGTGACCTATTGGTAGAAAAAAATACCACACAAACACATAAGCGTTGTAGGTATAGGAGCAATCGAACAACCGAATACTAGAACGATTGGAATGAAGAATAGAAATGAAAAATAATTCGATATTCAAAATTCGATTATTAAGCATTGCATTATTTTTTTTTCACACAAAGCCGCAAAGCCACAAAGATTTTTTCGGAAACAACTTTTGTATTTAACTCCGTTAGGAGTGACCTATTAATAGAAAAGCACAACACCTCAAACTCTTTTAGCGCCGTAGGTGCGGCATGATAAATTATTTAAAAAAACGAAGGCATAATCGGGGTATATACGCTTGTAAATTACAAATTACGATAGTCGGAGATTCCACTTTGATGCTCGTTTGTGCTCCTTAAGTTCTATGCTACAAAGCAATTTTATCAGGGAAGAAAATCACTCTTCAACTTTTTTAAAAAAATCCACTAATGTGATTTTGAAATAAGTGCAAATTGATTTTAATGTAGATATGGAAATATTATTTTTTCCTTGTTCAATTCTTGCTAAATGGATACCTGTATCATTATAAAACTGCTGCAATGTAACTTCATTTTCCATCCGAATATTTTTGATTTCGGTTGCAATTTTATAAAGTAATTTTTTGTTTTTGATTTGTCCCATTTGTAAAGGCAATCTCACTCCATTCAAAAAAAAATACAATGACATATTTGTCATTATTAATTTTTTGTTTTTATTTTACGCCACAATAAATAAGATAAGCCGAAAACTAAATTTAGAGTAGGCAATAAATACAATAAATAAAATGAAACATCTTTTACTCGGAATGCCTGGATTTAGTGAATTTATTCTACTTATACTTGGAATAGGAATATTTGTTGGAATAGGTTATATCGTTTATAATTTAATCAAGAAGTTTTTATAGCAGCGTACAAAAACGATTACAAAAATTAATTCTAACAAACCAAATGTATTTGAAATATGTGGTATAAAATTATTGTAATCATAGATTGGTTTGGGGAGATGAGTGAGAGACATAGACTTATTCGTGATTTTAATAGAGCCGCCAAAACTTCTTTCATTAATGGTAGAGCACCAACACTTTTAGAAACAAAAATCACAACAGGTGAAAGTGATTATCGACATGCATTTTCAAAATTTCTTGGTGGTGGTTTTAGAATCAAAGCTTTGTCAGGAAAACCGCTTGAAAGAGATGAAATGATAGAAATAGGAAAAGTTGTTTTAGACAATGAAGAACTAGTAAGAAAATTAATTGCATTGGGTTGGGATACTCTTGAAGTTCATGATAGTAAGGGATTTAATGGATTAAAATGGGCATTAAAAAAACATGCAAATATTGGTGGATATTTAAAACAGAGTGAATGATGATACCTATTCTGCTATTCCAAACAGACACAATGAAAGTTGCAACATTACAAACTTTAAATTCCATTTGGATATTATTTTGGTTTTGGCTTGCAATAATTGAATTTGCAATTATTCTTTTTTTACTAATCCGAGAGAAAAAAAGAAATACAAATCTTGCATTTTCTGATTTAACCAAGGACATAGTAAAAAAATCAAAAACTACAACCATTAATATGGACAACCTAATGAATAGTATAAACAGTTCTGGGGAATTATACAAAGAGTTGAGCCGTAAATGTCACCCAGATAAATTTGTGAATATGCCCAATCAAAAAAATGCGGAGGAAATATTTCAAGAAATTTCCAAAAACAAAAGAAATTTCGAGAAGCTTTTATCGCTAAAACAAAGAGCAATGAATGAACTTAATTTAAACTTTTAAATAATAAAAGAATGGAAGGCAACGGAGTTTTTATTTTACTCTTATATTTAATTTTAAGAATCGTTGGAGTAAGCATTTGTGCTACCAAAGCAAAAGAATTAAATAGAGATTATGGCAGTTGGGGAGTATTTAGTTTTTTCTTACCAATTATTGCAATGATTTGGATACAATTCATGCCTCCTTTAACAAAATGGGATAAGGAAACAGCAAATGAAGTAAATAAAAGCGATACAACTTTTGATTCATGACACACTCAATAAATGAAGAGATAGAAGGTTCTAAGTCCATTAGAGATAAGTATTTTTATTGGAGAGAGCAGCAAAGAAAACAATTAAGTGAATCAGCTAATTTATTTTTTATTTTCTCTTCCGCTACAATTGGTTTTATATTAAAAGTGATGGTCGATAAAGTAAACTCTCCAGTAAAGTGTTGGTTCTATATTTTTGGAATAAGTCTGTTTTTTTTAGTAGTATCAATTATTTCTTATACTTTCTTGGTGGTAAATCGACTATATGATTTTAGAAAGACTGCAAATTTTTATGATGAGGGAAAAACGACAAAAGAAATAGAATACCTTACTAAAGAAAAAGGAAATTTAACATGGACTTTGTTTGGCATACAAATGATTTTACTTGCAATTGGACTAATATTTTTTGTATTCGGATTGATGACATATTTCTAATTAATACTTGATGAAAAAATACATAATAATATTAATCTGTAACTTATTTCTTTTAGTTGCTTTTGCTCAGTCTATAGATTGGTCTACAGTTAAAATTGAAGGTTTTGGAATGATTGGATTACCAAGTAGTATGGAAATTCAAAAAGGTCTTTACAAAGAAATTGTAGGAAATCAAAAAATCATTAATGGCATTAGTGCTTCAAATGTAATATTCCAACAAAGGAATTTAAATGAATTTGACAAAAATAGCTTTGATACTTATGCAAGAGTATTTATAAAAACTATAAAGGGCTATAATGGTAAATTCAAAAAAATAAATAATTCTATCTTACAAGCTGAAGCAGATGAAATAAATAATAGTCTAAAGAACGAACTACTTAATTCTAATATTAATGTTTTGGAATGGAGTGATGCAAAAATTACTAAGTTAAATAATCAAAATACCATTGTTTGTAAGTATAAAAGGAAAATTGGCAATCATCCTCCTACCGCTGTTGAGTTTTATTTTTTTCAAAATAATGATAGAATGCACATTGTACATTTAGAGTTCAGTATTGACAAGAATAACTGGTCAAATACATTTGAAAAGATAAAATCAACAATAAAAATTTATGAGATGTAAAATAAACTATTTATAAATAGATTTTTATGCTGATGAATTAATTTTAAATCCAAACGGATTATATTTATAAGCAACTAGTATTCAGTAAACACCTGCTTTAACTGGTAAGTATATCATCGAAACAAACACAAAATATTTTTCACTAACATCCATCGCTAAAGCTCATGGCTAATGAATGCAAAAGAAGTTGAAGCAAAAGTTAAGCTATTGAGTTGTAGCAAATCAGCACTTAGTTTTTACATGCTGATGTATTAAAAATTATTTTGCTGTTTGCAAGGTTTTATTTTTGCTCAAATATTCTTTGAATTCAGCAAAAGTCATATTCTCTGTTTCTTTTGCAATTTTTTCTTTAATTTCTCTAAACACTTTTACAGTGTCGAACAATTTTTCCGATTTAATTTTCGTCTTCATTATTTACTATTTCATTTGGTGAACGAATGTCGAGTTGAATATATCCGTTTTTTAAATTTACTGAATTATATCCACGAATTCTAAAAACATTTACAATATGTTTAAAATTCCAACTCACTAAGAAGTCAACTTTGTTAATAGTTGCAGTAGCAATATGTCGGCAATCATCAGCACTTGTTTTACCGACAACTTTTTCTTCTAAATATTTTTCTGCAAGTACATAGGCTTCTTCTGAAACTTCTACAAATTCCATATTTTCTTTTGGCAAACTTAGAAAATGAGTCCTTACGTTTTCTGGAGCATTTTTTAATTCCG
>JBEEMV010000110.1:0-5339 GCA_041192505.1 Bacteroidota bacterium | reverse complement strand
GAAAAAATATCTTACCAAACAAATAAAAAAATGGAATAAAAGCATGAACTTTGGCAACTATAAAAAAATAGCCCAAAAATGGCATTATTCAACTTTTTAACACAAGAAATCGCAATAGATTTAGGCACAGCCAATACACTTATCATTCATAATGATAAAGTAGTAGTGGATGAACCGTCTATTGTTGCTATCAATAAAATTACTGGAAAGGTAATAGCAGTAGGCAAACGTGCGATGATGATGCACGAAAAAACGCATGAAGATTTAAAAACTATTCGCCCATTAAGAGATGGTGTAATTGCCGATTTTAATGCTGCCGAAAGTATGATTCGTGAAATGATTAAATTAATTAATCCAAAGCGACCATTACTTACACCAAGTTGGAAAATGGTTATTTGTATACCAAGTGCTATTACCGAAGTTGAAAAACGTGCTGTAAGAGATAGCGCCGAACAAGCTGGTGGTAAAGAAGTTTATTTAATTCATGAACCAATGGCTGCCGCAATAGGTATTGGAATAGATGTAGAAGAACCTGTAGGCAATATGATTATTGATATTGGCGGCGGTACTACCGATATTGCAATCATTGCATTAGCTGGTATTGTATGCGACCAAAGTATTCGTGTATCTGGTGATGAATTTACGGCTGATATTATTGAATATATGCGCAAAGCACACAATATTTTAATTGGCGAACGTACAGCCGAATCGGTTAAAATAAATGTTGGCTCGGCATTAACTGAATTAGAAAATCCGCCTGATGATTTTAGAGTTAGCGGTAGAGATTTGATGACAGGCATTCCGAAAGAAATTACAGTTAATTATAGCGAAATTGCGCAAGCATTAGATAAATCAATTTCGAAAATTGAAGAAGCTATTTTAAAAGCTTTAGAAACTACACCACCCGAATTGGCATCTGATATTTATCGTTCAGGTTTATATTTAACAGGCGGTGGCGCTTTGCTTCGTGGCTTAGATAAACGTTTATCTGCTAAAACAAAATTACCTGTGCATGTAGCCGATGATCCTTTAAGAGCCGTGGTTAGAGGCACTGGCATCGCATTGAAAAATATTCATAAATATCCTTTTTTAATGAGCTAATCGTTAAATTGAAATTTTATTAATGCGGAATTTATTCCAGTTTTTTTTAAAGTATTTTCAATTCTTTCTTTTTCTGTTTCTCGAAATCGTTAGTATTTCGTGGATAGTAAAAGAAAGTTCATTCCATCAATCTGCCTATATTAATAGCTCCAATCAAATGGTGGGTAATATTTCTACATATTACCACAATGCCGTTGCATACATTAATCTTAAAAAAGTAAATGATAGTTTGGCTGCCGAAAATGCTTTGCTAAAAGCCAATCAAGATTATTCATTTTTGTTTGCAAAAGATTCATCAAAAATTATTACCGATTCGAATAAAAGAGCAGCTTATAAATATATAGTGGCTAAAGTAATTAGTAATGAAACCAATAAAATAAACAACTATATTATTATTGATAAAGGCTCGAAAAATGGCATTAAAAAAAATATGGGTGTAATCTGCGACCACGGTGTGGTGGGCATTGTGAAGGATGTATCAGATGATTTTGCATTAATTATTTCTGTATTACATAGTAAATCAAAAGTAGGTGTAAGGGTTAAAGAAAGCAATTTTGTGAGTATGATGTGGGATGGTTATGATGCTACCACTACATCAATAATTGATTTACCCAAACATGTAAAAATCAGAAAAAACGATACCGTTTATACCAGTGGCGAATCATGGTTTTATCCAGCCAATATTATGGTGGGCACTATTGCTGATTATGAATTAAAAAATGGCAATAATTTTTATCAAGTAAAAGTAAAATTAAGCACCGATTTTCAAGCCTTAGAACATGTATATGTTGTAAATTCATTGTTACGAGCACAAACTGATACTTTAACTTCAAGATTGCACGATGAATAATATTTATTTTAAATTAGTTTTTCGGTTTGTGTTCTACCTGCTTTTTCAAGTGTTGGTATTAAATAATATTGAGCTTAATGGCTTAATGAATCCGTATTACTATCCTTTATTTATTTTATTATTACCTATCAGTTTTCCTAATTGGTTGGCTTTGCTTTTTGCTTTTGCAATGGGTATTGCAGTGGGTTCATTTTCAAATTCGATAGGCTTACATTCATTTGCTTTGGTGCTGATGACGTTTGTAAGAACGTATGTAATTCAAATTATTTTTCCGCAAGCAAAAGCCGAAGAAATGGAAGAATTTTCGATTGGAAATATTGGAGCATTCACTTTTACGCTGTACACTTTTATATTAATATTTATTCATCACTTTGTGTTTTTTAGTGCCGAAGTAATGAGTTTTTCAAGATTTTATTTAACCATTTCGAAAATATTTTTAAGCGCTATTTTAAGCACTTTATTAATTATTTTAGGCGAATATTTATTTTGGAGAAAAGAAAGCAGATAATAAATTATGAAACGCCAAATAATAAAATGGACTGTACTTGTTTTACTATTTGGTATCTCATTAATCATTCGCAAACCTTTATTTAATCGTGCTTTAAGCGACCATCACGAATGGCTTACAGCACATACTTTAATCACTTTTGATATTTGGAATAAAAAGGGAATTGCCAATTGCCATTATGCTCCAATTTATACTTATCCATTACAAAGCAATAAACATATTTTATCATTAGGTGGTGTAAATGATAAACTAGGCGATGGATATTATGTTTCCTATCCACCATTTGGTTTTATACTTCCTTATTTTTTTATTCAAACATTTAATTTACCAATAGCACCTTGGAGCCTCGAATTATTTAATCTGTTGTTGCATTTTTTAGGTGGATTAATAATTTATCATCTTATAAAAAATAATACCGTTACAAAAAAATATTGGCTGCATCCTGCTGCCCTTGCAGCTTTTATTGCCTACACATTTTCAGCTTCAACGCTTTGGTTTTTATGTAATGCCTATTTTGTTGATATGCAAGCGCAATTTTTTTTAATTGCAGTTATTTATTGTTGGATTAAAATTCAAACATCAACCATTGATAAAAGTAAATTTAAGGGGTATGTTTTCGCACTTGTTATTTTATATTTCTGTTTATGTTTTACCGAATGGATTGGTTTTTTATTAGGCATAACATTCTTTATTTACACACTTATCAATCATAGCTTTTACAAAAACCTAAGGTTGCTTTTAATGCTTTTAGCAATGGCACTTTCAGCATTATTGCTTACCCTTTTTATGTATGCCAAAATTGATGGATTAACACATTTACACCAAGCTATTGCCGAAAAATATATTAGCCGAAGTGGTTGGAATAATGATGCCGCCGAATCACAATTATCCATTTTTTCAACAGAAGGAATAAATAGTATTATTCATCATTACAAATCGAATTTTGCACCGCTTATTAAGTGGTTATTCGTGATGATTTTATTGGTAGTGGGCTTGCATTTTTCTGCTAAAAAAACAATCAAATCTATCCTACATAAATCTGAAATTAATTTATTGTTGATAGCTGCCATGCCCATATTATTACATCATATATTACTTTTTAATTTCACTGCCGTTCACGATTTTTCAACCACCAAAACGGCTATCCTATTTTCAATTATGGCAGCCATTGTGGTTGATAAATTATTCGAAAACATAATTCATTCAAAATTGTATTTACTATTATTTTTTGTGGTTAGTTCATTTTATGGTTATAAAATGATTGAGCAATATTATTTAATGAACAAGCCTAATTACGATACTTTGTACTTTAAAAGTGTAGCTACCGAAATTGCAAAATCGAATGATGATGAAGTAGTATTTCTAAATCAAGAAAACAAATATATGCCGTGGAATTTGCCACAATATATTTTTTATTCAAAACGCAATTGTATGCCATTCGAAAATGATTCAACCACATTAATTGAACTAAAAAAAATGCATCAAACAAAAGCTCGAATTATTGATATACCGTGGAATGATGGTAAAGTTTTTTCTAAAAATTTTAGTTCCCGAATTGTAACACAAAAATAATTAGCCACGTTATTGAAAAAAAGTTTGGCGAACTTCTAATGCGTAATTTGGGTTAATTTACTTCGCCATCTGCCCAATAGCTATTTGCAATATCAAGTTTTGATAAAACATCTTTACAAACTTTTAGATAAATGTTGCCAAATCCAAGCAAATATTTTTTGTCATAACGAAACCAACTGTCTGTTGTGCTTTCATCTTTCATATTTGCTTGAATTCTTTTTCGCTTAGTCAAGGCATGAGCATTTAATTTATTCGGTTCTATTTCTATTCCTCCATATCTTTTGAAAGTTTCATTTTTAGCATTGGCAATTTCAATTACAAAACCACCACCATGTCTGTCAAATTGAAATGTCAAAAAATTAACTCTATCTGAAGTTAATCGTCTAAAATGCGGAAACGAACCAGTGAAATCAATCTGTCGAAGATGAGGTACAACCAATTTTTTCAAATGTTTTACCATTTCTTCTTTGCTTGAATTATTTAATGGATTACTCATTTTTTTCTTTTAAAAAGATTGATAACTAATGCCGTTAAGATAACAAGCTCGTGAACAGCAAGAATGAAAAGTAAATAAAAAAACCAAAGTAGTGATGTTCCACCTTTGGGGTTGTTAAACAGTTCGTAAAATAAATAAGATGAGTAAATGACATGAACAATTAAATTTGAAAACAAAGTAATCTTCCATTTCTTGCTTGTTTTTGTAAGCCCAAAAAGTGTTGTCCAAAATATTAAAAAGCAAAGGAGTAGGATTGTATTATCTTCATTCATGTTGTTATTTTATGCTTGTAAAGTCAGTAAACCATTACAATAAAAGTAATCAGAAACTTGCCTTTTATTTTCATTCCACAAAAATCTCATTCGCTATCATCATAGCTTCTATCAATTTATCGTGGTTAATATTCAAATTAATTTGTTTCGATTCAAAAAATGAAATCATGTTTTCGGTAGGCATATTTCCTGTTAATTTATCAGTAGCCATTGGGCAACCACCAAAGCCTTTTAATGCACCATCAAATCGGCGGCAACCGCTTTCGTAAGCTGCTTCTATTTTTTCTTGCCATGTATCGGGCGTTGTATGTAAGTGTGCGCCAATTTCCATATTGGGATATAAAGGAATTAAATGCTTAAATAAATACGAAATATTTTGTTGGTTGCTTACGCCAATTGTATCACTCAATGCTACAATTTTAATTCCCATCGAATTCATTTTATCCACCCAATTGGCAGCTATTTCGGGCGAATAAGCATCACCATAAGGATTGCCAAAACCCATCGAAATATACACCACCATTTTTTTATTTCGGCTGA
>JBEEMV010000109.1:0-5234 GCA_041192505.1 Bacteroidota bacterium | reverse complement strand
TCACACGGTGTTCCAAATTTGGCTGTCAACAAATCTGTATAACTTCCTTGATACTGAGTTGTATCATTCTTTGTAATAATCCTAGAGTAATTAATTTCATCACATAAATAGAATTCCCCTTTTTCGTTAGCTTGAGAATTAAGTATATCTATATCAATTAAAGTATCAAGATTTTTTATATCTGTTGTATAAAAATTAATGGTTGTATCATTCATACTAAGATTTATATAAGTTACTTTATATCTTATTGCACCAACTTGTGTTTTAAGTTCAATATTTTTAAACTTTAAATATCCTGAAAGTGAAATATCACCATATGTACTTAAACCGATATTTAAATCTCCATTTGGAGCAATTGAAGAAATAGAAATCCATGATTGAATATTCGCTGTATCAACCGTAAATAAATATTTAGTTTGATTAATATTAGTTAAGTGAACAATTCCTCTTGGGAAATTAAAATACGATTGAGCTGGTTGAGTCGTCTTTAATTTAAATGGCTTACCTTTTTCTAATAGTGTTTCAAAACTGTGTGACTCAACAGTAAAATCAATTTGATTAGTAAATTTATTTATCATTAACTCTCTCGTAAATAATGAATCTTCAAACACTTGTTGGTCAATTAAGGAATCATCATTAAATGTTAATAATATTGGTACTGCATCTTGGAATACACCCCACTGCAACCCACCACTTGAAGCTTCTGGTGTGTGTAAAGGCTTGCCCATGAAAGTTAAATTGCTATCTTGAACTGTTAATAATGCTAAATAATTGCCTCGATATCTATAAAAGCCATTGATAAAAAAATCGCTTTTGTTGTAATCAATTTTTATAATTTTTTTTCTACCTAAAAACTGACCATTATTTTTTTGAAAATAAATTAAATTTAATTCCGAAGAATCTGCTGTAAGAAAATTTGGTATAGAATCAATTAATCCAATATACACCAAGGTATCTCCTTTTGTATCCATGTGGTGATATTGGTCTATACCTCCACTCCCTAAATATTCCCAATAGTAATGGTAGTTCCAATTAACTAATGAACCCATACTTAATACAGGATTATTCATCCAATTAATACTTCCATCTATTGTATTAATTTTCATCATCATGCCAAAAGGAACTCCTGTAAGTTGACCTAAGGTTAATTGATTATAAATTAGGGAATCTCCCCAAAATGTTCTGGCATAACCAAAGGTGGAATAACCTGTAACAAATAAATTGTCATTTTCATCAATCAGCATATCAAAAAATGCTGAATACCCAAGAGAGTCCCCTAATGTTTTGTACCATAATAATTCGCCTTGACATGAGTATTTAGCCACAAAACCTTTGAATTCTTGAGAGTTTTGTTGGTTATTATTTTGCCATATATAATTGTTGCTATTATTATAACCGTTTTGAGCTGCAAAGCCTAACACTTTACCGCATACATAAACATTGCCTTTCGAATCAATAGCTGATTGATTAACTGTTTCATCACCGCCATTAATTCTATTTCCTCCAGCTCCAATTGTACGAGCCCATTGCCAACTGCCAGTAGATAGTGGTGGTTGAGCATAAATCATCAAAAATGAAAAGAGAAAAAAAAGTAAGGCAAGTATTTTTTTCATTGCTAATGATTTTTTTGGATGTACGAATATAAAAAACAAATTTTAAAACTGCCCTGTTCCTAACAACACCAAAGTACAAGCCTGTTCTACTTCAATGTTTTTTTGTTGTAGCATTTTTTCAAATTCATCATTTTCAGAACCTGGGTTAAAAATCACTCTTCGTGGTTGTAAGTTGATTATATAATCATAAAACTGCGGTTGATTTTTTGCGCCTACATACATCGTTACGGTATCTATATTTTCTACAATTGGCATTCCTGTTTTAATTTCAACATCAGCCACCAAACCTGTTTTTAAGCCTACGGCTTCTACATCATAGCCATGCTTTCTTAATCTATGAATGGCTGTGTTCGATATTCTTTCTTCATTAGTTGATGCACCTAAAACTAAAACTTTTTTCATGCTAAATATTTTTTCAAATGTAAAACAACTGAATTCTAAAGCGAAAAAATTAACTTTGATTCTGAAATTAAAAATAATAATAAATGAGAATTCGCCAACCACATTTTTTGCTTTGGGTAGCCACAATATTATTGGTTTGTATAATCACGTTACCCCGATTGATACAACACGGAATGTTTATGGATGGCGAATTATACGCCAGTGTAGCTCATAATTTAGCACATGGTTTAGGAAGTTTTTGGTTTCCTACTTTTAATGAATATGTGCATCCGTTATTCGACCAACAACCCCCTTTAACATTTGGTATTCAAGCATTGTTTTTTAAATTTTTTGGCGATAGTATGTATGTTGAACGAGGATATGATTTTATATTTTGCTTAATTCATGTTTTATTGATTCATTTAATTTGGAAAGAAATTTTCAAACAAAGTGAATTGAAAAAAATATCTTGGTTACCTATTGTTCTTTGGTTTTCTATTCCTGTATGTAGTTGGGATTTTGTAAATAATATGGAAGAAATTACGATGGGTGTTTTTGTTCAACTATCTATTTTATTTGCAGTAAAAAATATTTTTAGCAATAAAAATAATTTCATTTATGCATTTTTATCAGGCGTATCATTAATAACGGCTTGGCTTTGCAAAGGCTTCCCAGGCTTATTTCCGCTTACAACATTTTTTTTCGCCTTTATATTTTTTAAACAATTTAATATAAAAAAGGCAGCCCTAAATTATGCTGCCATGCTATTATCTATTGCTGCCATAATCATAGCGCTGTATTTTTATTCGCCAGCCAATAAATGTTTAAGCACTTATTTAAACAACAGAGTATTGAATAGCATTAAAAATGTAGCAGAAACAGATAATCGATTTTATATGTGGGTACGCTTATTAAGCGAACTAATTATTCCATTTTTAATTGTTGCAATTGTGTTGGGAATAAAATGGATAAAAAAAGAAAAAATTACTTTTGATAAAAAGGGAAGTTTGTTTTTTGTTTCACTTGGTTTATCGGGTGTATTACCATTGATTGTAACATTGGAACAACGTGGTTTTTACATGGTTACAGCCTTACCATGTTTTGCCATTTCATTGTCAATTTTAATTGCACCAACTATCAACGAATGGATAAATTTATTTCATCAACAAATTACTAAATGGCTAAAACCTTTATGTGCTGCTGGTTTTATAACATTAGTTCTATCCCTGTTTTTTTTGCACAATGAATTTACAAGAAGCGAAAATGCTTTAAGCGATATTTACCAATTTGGTAAAATCATTCCACAACATAGCACCATTGGTGTTTCTGCTGATTTATATGAAGATTGGGGAACGGGTTGTTACTTTCAGCGCTTCTATTTTATTACTGTTGATGGATGTACAAAAGATTGGAACACACATCCATTTGTAATGATTAATAAATCAACAGCAGCAAATTATATTTCATTTTTAAAAGCGTATAAAAAAGTTGATTTATACACCCAACAATTCGATTTATATCAGCATAAATAAATTATTTTGTAGTTATACGTACAATGTTTATTTTTGTACGTACAAAAC
Organism: Bacteroidota bacterium; assembly: GCA_041192505.1. Taxonomy (GTDB): domain Bacteria; phylum Bacteroidota; class Bacteroidia; order Chitinophagales; family CAIODY01; genus CAIODY01. Next base: position 1,660 of record JBEEMV010000109.1, on the reverse strand, counting down.
AATTTCAATCATGACAGCCAAACTAACTTTAGCTTTTGATGAAAAAGTAATTCGTAAGGCAAAACAATATGCCAGCCGACACCACACCAGTGTTTCGTCATTGGTAGAAAATTTTTTGAAATCAATTACGGATGAGAAACCAAAGAAAAAAGAAATTGAAATTACACCATTAGCCAAGTCAATTGCTGGTGTTGCAAAAGGAGGCTCTCCATTAACTGATGATGAAATATTTTACTACGAAGCATTAAAAAAACACGGATGAGTCAATACAAAATTCTGTATGTGGATGTAAATGTGTTTTTAGATTTTGTTGGTGGAATACGAGCAAAAGAAGATAAGCAAAATGCTTTAGCGTTATTTTCATTAGCCGAAAAAAATTTACTTATTCTTTGCACTAGTCCAGTAACAATTTCATTTGCTAAAAATTTTCTACGAAAGGAATTTTCCGAAAAACAAGCCAAGCAAGTTGTTATTAATTCATTGAAATTGTTAGAAATTACAACCGTAAATCAAAAAATAACTGATGAAGCATTGGCTTCTGATTTTTTAGATTGGGAAGATGCGTTGCATTATTATTCAGCTTTACATTATGGTGCAGATTGTATTATTACTCGTAATGTAAAAGATTTCAAAAATTCAAAAATTCCAATTCTTACACCAACACAATTTATTCATCAATATCTGAACAATTTATAATGTCATTACATATTTACAATACCCTTACCAGAACAAAAGAAAAATTTGAACCCATTCATGCACCACACGTGGGTTTGTACGTTTGTGGTCCAACCGTTTACAGCGAACCGCATGTAGGCAACTTGCGAACTTTTTGTTCGTTTGATATGATATATCGTTACCTTACTTATTTGGGTTACAAAGTTCGATATGTCCGCAACATCACTGATGCTGGGCATTTGACCAACGAACGTGGCGAAGGTGTGAATAGAATGGAATCACAAGCAAAATTAGAAAGTTTGGAACCGATGGAAATTGTGCAAAAATATTCGGTGAGTTTTCATCGCATCATGGATGCTTTTAACACTATGCCGCCAACTATTGAACCAACTGCAACTGGGCATATCATTGAACAAATTGAAATGATTGAAACATTGTTGAAAAATGGTTTTGCTTATGAAGTGAATGGGTCTATTTATTTTGATGTAAAAAAATATAACGAACAACACAATTACGGAATTCTATCTGGAAGAAATATTGATGAGCTAGTTGCAGGTTATAGAGATTTGGATGGACAAGAAGAAAAGCGAAATTCAATTGATTTTGCATTATGGAAAAAAGCATCGCCCGAACATATTATGCAGTGGAACAGCCCATGGGGCAAAGGTTTCCCAGGATGGCATTTAGAGTGTTCGGCTATGAGTACAAAATATTTAGGCGAAACATTCGACATACATGGCGGTGGAATGGATTTGAAATTTCCGCATCATGAATGTGAAATTGCACAAAACGTAGGAAGCTGTAATCATGGCGGAGCAAAATATTGGTTGCATACCAACATGCTTAATTTCAACGGACAAAAAATGAGTAAGAGTTTGGGCAATTCTATTTTACCAATGGAATTTGTAACGGGCAATCATCCATTATTAGATAAAGGTTATGCGCCAAGTGTAGTTAAGTTTTTGTTTTTACAATCACATTATTC
>JBEEMV010000108.1:0-7168 GCA_041192505.1 Bacteroidota bacterium | reverse complement strand
ATTCATGTGTTGGATGCATCGAAAAGTGTGAATGTTTCTACTACTTTATTGAGTGAAGAAAAAGAAAAATTTACTTCGGAAGTAAAAGCGGAATATCAAAAATTAGCAGAAGATTTTGCTAATAAAAAATCGGACAAAAAATTATTGTCGATTGAAAAAGCAAGAGAAAATAAATTTAAAATTGATTGGGCAAAAGAAAAAATTGCAACGCCAAATTTCATCGGTGTAAAACATTTATCGAATTACGACTTGGCTGAAATAGCTGAATATATTGATTGGACGCCGTTTTTCATCACTTGGGAAATGCACGGAAAATTTCCAGCGATTTTGAAAGATGAAGTAGTTGGCGAACAAGCCACTCATCTTTTTAACGATGCAAAAAAAATGTTGCAGCAAATTATTTCTGAAAAGTGGTTGACTGCAAAAGCATCGTTTGGAATTTTTGAAGCGAATTCAAATGATGCGGATAGCCTCACCCTAACCCTCTCTCCGATTAATACGGAGTCTACGACCAAAGGAGAGGGAACAGAGCCTGCTCCAAAAAAAATTCAGTTAGAATTTTTACGCCAACAAAGTGAAAAAGCAAAAGGACAACCAAATTTATGTTTGACTGATTTTGTAAAACCTACTGCTGTTGCGGATTTGAAATCCGCAACTCATGAGAATCGGATTTCAAATCCGATTCAGCAAAGTGATTACATGGGCGCATTCGCCGTAACCACTGGAATTGGAATTGAAAAGCATGTAAAAATGTTTGAAGAAAACCATGATGATTATTCTTCCATTATGCTGAAAGCTTTGGCTGATAGGCTTGCCGAAGCATTCGCTGAATTGCTACACAAAAAAGTTCGTACTGAATATTGGGGTTATGAAACTGCTGAAACTTTAACCAACGAACAATTAATTGCTGAAGAATATAATGGCATTCGTCCTGCGCCAGGCTATCCTGCTTGCCCCGACCATACCGAAAAAATAAAATTGTTTGAGTTGATTGATGCAACTAAACAATCTGAAATTACTTTAACAGAATCGTTGGCGATGTATCCAGCGGCAAGTGTAAGTGGTTGGTATTTTGCTTCGCCACATGCTAAATATTTTGGCGTTGGAAAAATTGATAAATCGCAATTAACCGATTATGCAAATCGGAAAGGAATGAATCATGATGAGGCGGAAAAATGGTTGAGACCTGCGTTGGGGTAGAAAACACATCAATTAAAAATCATCATTTATAAATGATTTCACCCCTTCGCCAATTTCCACAACAACTTCGACGCATTTTCAATTTTCTAAAAAATTGTCGCTATCCACTTTGAGCAGCAATAAAAATTATAACTAAAATAATAGTTGTACAACTAAAAAATTAGTTTTACATTTGCACAACTAAAAGATTAGTTATGATAAATAAACCACTAACAAAAGCCGAAGAGCAAATAATGCAAACGCTTTGGAAATTAGAAAAAGCATACTTGAAAGACATTTTAGATGCCTTGCCAGAGCCCAAACCACACAATAATACAGTGGCAACTCTTCTAAAAATTTTAATTGAAAAAGAATTTGTTGCTAACGAAGTTCATGGAAGAAATCATTTCTATTATCCAATAGTGTCTAAAGAAGATTATTCAAAATCAACCCTGACGAGTATGATTGAAAATTATTTTGAGGGCTCTTTTACCAATGCGGTTTCATTTATGATTGATAAAAAGAAACTAAAATTAAAAGACATCGAACTTTTATTAACTCAACTAAAAACCAAAAAATAATTATGCTACCACTAACTTATTTTTTCAAAGTAATGCTTTGCAGTACAGCCTTCTTTAGCTATTATTTAATTGCTCTTCGGAATAAAAAATTGCATCAATACAACCGTTTTTATTTGCTCTTTTCTATTGCCGCTTCTTGGGTAATTCCTTTAGTAAAATTTCCAATTATGAGTGGAAAAAATGTACAGCAACCCATCTATCAGGTATTCAGTTATATTGCTGAAAGCAATACTGCATTCGAGTTTGAACCAACACAGCAAATTGCTACATCGTTTAATTGGTTGCAATTATTGCCCATTATTTATTGTGTTATTGCAAGTTTTATTTTTATTGGATTGCTGATTTCGCTGTTTAAAATTTATTGCCTTTACAAAAAATACCCAAAACAAAAAATGGAAAATATTGTGTTGCTAAATACAACAGAAAGCGGAACTCCTTTTTCGTTTTTAAAATTCATTTTTTGGAATGATGAGATAGATGTAAACTCAACAACTGGTAAACAAATTTTGCAACACGAACTAATTCATGTAAACGAAAAACACAGCTGGGATAAAATTTTTGTACAAATAAATTTGGTGTTTGGTTGGTTTAATCCATGTCTTTGGTTGATTAAAAAAGAGTTAGAAATGATACACGAATTTATTGCCGATAATAAATCAATTGCAAATTCCAATGCTGATAATTTTGCCTCAATGTTAATGGTGGCAGCATTTCCAACACATCAATATCACCTTACCAATCCATTTTTCTTTTCACCAATAAAACGAAGATTAACTATGCTAACTCAAAACAAAAACACAAGATTTACTTATTTAAGAATACTAATTGTATTGCCATTGCTTACAATTGTTGTATCGCTTTTTGCTTTTAGAAAAAATGAAATAAAAGCACATTTTGAATTGACAAAAAGTTACAAAATAGTAATAGATGCAGGGCATGGTGGAGATGATTTGGGGTGCAAATCAATAGATGGAACTGTTAATGAAAAAGATGTTGACTTGGCAATTGCAAAAGCTATTAAGCAATTAAATGCTGATAAAAATATTGAAATTGTTTTGACAAGAAATGATGACCATTTTGATGATTTGAAAACAAAAGCCGAGTTTATTAATAATCAAAAAGCTGACTTGTGTGTAAGCATTCATTGTAGCGTTGACGATAAAAACAATGAAATGAGTGGCACAGAAATTTATGTCGTAAGTCCCGAAAAAAACAATGCTTTCATGGATAAAAGTATCGAGTTAGCCCAAAGCATGAATGCAATTATGAAAAATGATTTAACGGACCGTGAAATAAAAATACGTAAACAAGGAATATGGATTTTAAATGCAACTAAATGTCCTGCAATATTGATAGAAGCTGGTTTTTTATCGAATAGAACAGATGCTGCCATGTTGGTAAATGCCGATAAGCAAGCATTAATTGCAAAAAGCATTTTGACTGGAATTGAAAATTATTTGGCTTTGACTGAAAAAAAGTAATGGCTTGTTATTCCCATTGAACTTTAAATATTTTCACGAGTATATTTATAAAACTATAAAACCTTATGACCTTAAAAAATTTAACCTTCCTCCTCATTTTTATTTTTCCGAAATTTATTTTTTCGCAAAATAATATTGCCATCAGTGGTAAAGTGATGGACAAAAACAGCCAGCCAATTTCAAACGCAAAAATCAGTTTGCTGAAAAGCGATAGCTCAATTATTGTTGCAGCTTTTTCAGATAAAGTTGGCTTCTATAAAGTGATTGGAAGCAATGAAGTGAAATTTATAAAAGCTGAAATGCAAGGGTATAATTCTGAAATAAAAAACTTTATTGGTGCTGCAACTATTGATTTTATTTTGTTTGAAGCCATGAATCAAAGTTTATCAACTGTAACTGTATCGGCAAAAAAGCCTTTGGTAGAATACAAAGCTGATAAAACAATTTTCAATGTGGAGAATAGTATAACAGCAACTGGCGGCGATGCAATGGATGCCATTAAACGAGCTCCGGGTGTGATGGTGGCTCGAAATGAAATCAACATTGCTGGCAAAAGTTCGGTGGCTGTGATGATTGATGGAAGGCTGCAACAATTGAGTGGTGATGATTTGGCTCAACTGCTGCACAGCATTCCGGCTGATAATATTTCTAAAATTGAAGTCATCACTTCGCCATCATCAAAGTATGATGCAGAAGGCAATGCAGGTATTATCAATTTAATTTTGAAAAAAAATAAAAAGAAAGGTTTTAGAGGAAGTGTTACGGCAGGGCATGAATACAATATTTACGGCCCAATGAATTTTCCAACAGCAAGCACTTCGTTAAATTATCGGAAAGACAAACTCAATTTATTTTGCAATGCAAATGGTGGTTCGCAGGGTTGGAATTATGTGGCTTACACCAATACTTATTTCCCCAATCAATTTTCACATCAAGATGTTAGATACCCATACGTCAATCCCTACGCACGTTTGCAGGTGGGTGGCGATTACACCATCAATAAAAAATCAACAATTGGTTTTATGGCAAGCGAAGGATTTAGTTGGTTAAACAATAACGAATCCATCATTGGTTCAAGTTATGATTTGAAAGGAAATTTGGATTCAACGGTGAACACAAAAGGAAAAACAACCGACAAATATTTAGGTAAACTCACCACCAATTTGAATTACGAATATCGCTTCGATTCAACTGGAAAAAAGATGAATATTGATTTGGATTATTATCGTCAGAAAGGCGACAAACATCGGGAGGTAATGGTGGAAAATTCGATTCCAATTAGTTCATTCATCAGTCAAACATCAAGCAGAGTAACAGGTTCGCCACAAACCGAAATCATGTCGGCCAAAGTTGATTTTGAAATTCCAACAAAAAATGTGAAGTGGAATTTTGGCATGAAAGCATCTGATTCACAAAATAAATTGAATAATTTATACGAAACAAAAACTGGAAATGATTATGTGAATGACACAACAAGAACAAATCAATTTTCGTATCACGAAGAAATTGAAGCTGCCTATATAAGTGCAAATGAATCGTTGAAGAAATTTGAATTCATGGCAGGTTTGAGAGCAGAACACAGCCGAGGAATCGGCTCTGGTTCAGCAGTTCAAACATTTACAGTTGACTACACCAAACTTTTTCCATCAGCAGTTGTTCAATATAAGCTGAATGAAAAGCATAATTTCAGTTTAACTTTTGCAAGAAGAATCAGCCGACCGAATTATGCTTTCCTAAATCCGTTTAAGTTTTATTATACGCCAAACACTTATGTGGTGGGCAATCCAACGCTTCAACCTTCCTTCAACTATCTCACAAAATTAGGTTATGCTTACAAATCAAACTTGAATGTTTCATTGCTCTATAATAATATCACCAACTATTTCGATAGAGTTTATACGGTTGATACATTGCATAAAACGAATGCAGTTTCTCGGCAAAATTTGGGCAACAAACAAGTGCTGGCATTGGAAATTGATTACTCCATTCAACCTACAAAATGGTGGGAAGTAACGGGCAACATCAACGGTGGTCATGTTTTATTTAGCCCCACAAATACACTAGGAAAAATAGAATTCAACGCATTTAATTGGTGGACAGAAATCACGAATAATTTCTACCTCAACAAGAAAAAAACGTTGAGTGCTGAATTGAGTGGATTTTATTATTCGCCTCGTCAACGTGATGTGGTGTATTGGGCTGCCATGAAAAATGTAAACGTTGGAATTCGCTATCAAATGCTCAATAAAAATTTAACCATTACGTTTGAAGGCGAAGATATTTTTGCCACCTCTTATTGGTTGCAAACAAACAAATTGAATAACACTGTTGAGTATTCTTATGATGGACATTCGTACCGGATTTCAATTTCTTATAAATTTGGCAATAAAAATATTAAAGCAAAACAAGTGAGAAGTATGGAAGAAGTGCAAAGAGCAGGTACGAACAATTAAAAAACTAAACAACGGGGTAATTATGAAAACTAAAATTATTATAGCAGGAATTGGTGGTGTTGGAGGCTACTTCGGTGGACTTTTAGCAAAAACATTTTCAGAAAGTAATGATGTAGAAATTTATTTTTTAGCCCGTGGTGAACACCTTAAACAAATTCAGACCAACGGATTAAAAGTTGTAAAAGGAGATACTCAATTTATTGCCAAACCAAAATTAGCAACCGACAACGCCAACGAAATTGGTATAGCCGACTATATTATTCTTTGCACCAAAAGTTATGATTTAGAAAAAACAATTCAACAACTGAAGCCGTGTATTGCTGATGGTACTTGTATTTTACTATTGCTAAATGGAGTAGATAGTGCAGAAAAAATAAAAAATATTTTACCAAACACAATAATTTTTAATGGCAGCGTTTATATTGTTTCTCTTTTGAAAGAAGCAGGAGTAGTTGAAAATATAGGGAACATTCAGAAATTATTTTTCGGAATTGACAATACAAGTTCCGACAAACTTATTTTACTTGAAAACATTTTTAAACAAGCAACCATTGAGGCAACATTAACAAAAAATATAGCTGCCAATGTTTGGGAAAAATTTCATTTGGTTGCAGCAAACTCAACTGCTACATCCTACTTTAAAAACACCACAGGCGAAATACTTGCAGACAAAATAAAAAGCGAATTTCTTCTTTCATTGCTCAAAGAAGTAAATCAAATTGCATTGACAAAAGGAGTTTTATTTGACAAGGAAATGATTGCTGTTACAATGGAAAAATTGCGTTCATTTCCTTTTGAATCTACTTCATCTATGCAAAGAGATTTTCAAAAACCAAACAGCCGAACAGAGTTAGAAACCATTACAGGCTTTGTTGTTCATGAAGGAATGCAACTCAATATACCAACGCCAACATTTAAAATTGCGTATGATGAATTGCGAACACGACAACAAACTTCTTTTTAAAATCAAAATTTATTTATGGAATTCAATAAAGTAATTCGTGGAGCAAAACGTGAAGTCAATGATGAGCAAACTGTTTATGAAATTTTAGACGCAGGGTTTTTGTGTCATATAGCATTTCAACATCAAGGACAAACCATGATGATTCCTACTGCTTACGGCAGAAAAGGCGATGAAATTTATTTGCATGGCTCAACAAAAAATTTTATGCTGAATCAAATTTTGGATGGACAAACTGTTTGTATTTCGGTAACACATTTAGATGGAATTGTTTTGGCAAGAACACTTTTTGATACTGGTGTAAATTATCGTTCGACCGTTTTATTTGGAAAAGCAATTTTGGTGGAAGATGAAAATGAAAGAATGGAAGGCATGAAAATTATTACTGAAAGTGTGATTAAAGGAAGATGGAACGAAGTGAATTTGGGAACCGACCAACAAATAAAAGCTACGATGGTGATTAAATTTAAAATTGAAAAGGCTTCGGCAAAAATGAGAAGTGGTGGACCATTG
>JBEEMV010000107.1:0-27305 GCA_041192505.1 Bacteroidota bacterium | reverse complement strand
GTATTGGAAGCCGTATTAGTGAAGAATCTCATCTTAGACCAAAACCTATGATTGAAATAGGTGGTAAGCCAATATTGTGGCATATCATGAAATTGTATGCAGCGCATGGATTCAATGATTTTGTAATTTGCTTGGGCTATAAAGGACACATGATAAAAGAATATTTTTATAATTATTATTTACAAAATACTGATTTCACAATAGATGTAGCTACTAACACTATTACATATCACAAAACCAATGCTGATAATTTTAAAATCACATTGATTGATACTGGCTTGAATACCATGACAGCTGGGCGATTAAAGCAAGTGAAAGAATTTACAGGCAATGAAGATTTTATGCTTACCTATGGCGATGGTGTAGCTGATGTTGATATAAAAGCATTGCTTCATTTTCATAATTCGCATCATAAAATTGCTACAGTTACTGCCGTTAAGCCACCATCTAAATTCGGAACAATGGAAATTACAAACGATGCAGTTAGTAGTTTTAGAGAGAAAAGTGCAGCAGATGGAAGCTACATCAATGGTGGTTTTTTTGTATTAAAACAGGAAGTTTTCAATTATTTGAATGATGACTGCACAAATATTATGTGGGAAGATTATCCACTCGAAAACTTGAGTAATGATGGGCAGTTGATGGCATATAAGCACGAAGGTTTTTGGAAATGTATGGATGCATTACGTGATAAAAATGATTTAGAAGAAATGTGGAATAATGGAAATGCAAAATGGAAAAATTGGTAAAACTTAAATTTTAAAATGAAAATATTAATAACTGGTAATTTAGGATATGTTGGACCAGGTGTAATTCAACACTTTCGCAAAGTGTTTCCAACAGCGCATTTGATAGGATTTGATACTGCCTTTTTTAATGTTCAATTCACCAATCCAATTTTGGGCGCCGAGCATTTATTAAATGAGCAACATTTTGGTGATGTGAGAAATTTCCCTTCAGCATTATTAAACGGGGTAGATGCCGTAGTTCATTTAGCTGCCGTAAGTAATGACCCAATGGGTAATAAATTTGAAACGCCAACTTTGGATACCAATTTTGGTTCAACAAAAATAATTGCAGAAATGGCAAAAGCAGCAGGTGTAAGTCGGTTTATTTTTGCTAGCAGTTGCAGTGTGTATGGTTTTGCTGATGATAAACCTAGAACTGAAACATCGGAATTAAATCCGCTTACGGCTTATGCCAAATCAAAAGTGATGTCGGAAGAAGCCTTAAAGCCATTGGCGAATGATAGTTTTACGGTTACATGTTTGCGTTTTGCAACTGCTTGCGGCATGAGTGATAGACTAAGATTGGATTTAGTGTTAAATGATTTTGTAGCTGGTGCAATCACCGCCAAACAAATTTCTATTTTGAGCGATGGCACACCTTGGCGACCATTAATTAATGTAAAAGATATGCCGTTGGCAATGGAGTGGGGGATTGTAAGAGAGAAAAACCAAGGCGGAAACTATGTAGTAGTAAATGCAGGAAGTAATATTTGGAACTATCAAGTAAAGGAATTGGCAGAAGCTGTAGCAGCTGAATTAACAGGTGTTTCGGTAAGTGTGAATCCAAATGCAGCACCTGATAAACGAAGCTATAAAGTAGATTTTAGTTTGTTTGAGAAATTAGCACCCTTGCATCAACCTAAATACAATTTGCAACAAACGATTAAAGATTTAGTAAGCGGTTTACAAGCCATTCAATTCAATGATACTGATTTTCGTAAAGGTAGATTTATGCGATTGAATGTGTTAAACGCATTGATGGATAAGCATTTGATAAACGAACAATTAATTTGGAATAAATAATTTTATGATTTTTAATAAAGCAACAATTGAAGGTGTTTATACAATTGAGATGACACCTTTTAAAGACAATAGAGGATTTTTTGGCAGAACATTTTGTGCTAAAGAATTTGAACAACACAATCTTAAAACCAATATGGTGCAAACCAACCATAGCGGTAGTTTTGGAAAAGGATTGATTCGTGGTATGCATTACCAACGGCCACCATATGCTGAAGTGAAACTAATTAAATGTGTAAAAGGAGCAATATTTGATGTGATAGTTGATATCAGAAAAGGGTCGCCTACTTTTTTAAAATGGTTTGGTGCCGAATTAACTGCTGAAAATAAAATGATGATGTATGTACCCGAAGGCTTTGCTCATGGCTTTCAGGCATTAACAGAAGAAACAGAGTTAATTTATCAGGTATCTTCATTTTATAATAAAGAAAGCGAAGGCGGTATTAGATTCAACGACCCACGAATTAATATTGATTGGAAATTAGATGTAAGTTTAACATCAGAAAAAGATGCAAATTGGGATTTATTAGATGATAATTTTGAAGGATTAGAAATTAAATAAATTAATTGAACGAAAAACAATCATATCATTTTTCAGATTTTATTTTCATAGCAATCACAATTGCTATTGTTGCTGCTATTAGTTTTTATATTGCTAGATTAGGATTTAATCCAACTGATGATGGAGTGATTTTATCTTTGTCAAGACGATTATTAATGTGGCAAGCACCACATAAAGATTTTATCAGCATAAGACCAACCGGTAGCGGATTACTGCACCTACCCGAATTACTTTTCGGTGGCAATTTTGTTTTTCTTTGTTCAAGATTAGTAGTATGTTTTCAGTTTGCATGTATATCATTATTTTCAATTTTATTAATTGAAAAAGCATCTTCATTTTCGGCATCAGTATTTGCAAAATGTTTAATTTTTATGATTGCATTTTATTTATGCATTCATACTTTTCCAATCATAGCTTGGACAACAATAGATGGTATTTTTTGTATCATAACAGGAACGTATTTAAGTACATTTGAAAATAGATATATAAAACAAATTGGATACGGAATAGCTGGTTTTGCAATATTGTGCAAGCAAAATTTTTTGTTACTTCCATTTTTATTAATTATTTTAAATAGAGATTATAAAAATATTGGAGTTTGGGTATTTACCATTTTACCAATATTAGTATATGGCGAAATGGTGTTTTTTTCAGGCTCAATAAAAAATGCAATCGAACAATTTTCTTCACGATCTGAATTGTTTAAGGTAGGAATAAAATCGTATTTTTTAAGCCCATATTTATGGCTTGGATTTGCATTTACACAAATTATTTTGTGGGCATCTAGGTCAGCCAAATCTATTGTTTTAAAACAATTATTTTTTCTCCTTTTGCCAATTATATTACTTGGATTTTTATGTTATAGAAATTCGTATAAAGCGATATTTTTTCTTGAATTCGGGATTCTGGCTTCATTAATTGTGATAAAAATAATTCAGCGTAGTAATGAAAAATGGTTTTTAATTTTTGTACTAATTTTAGCTTGGAGTTCATCTATTTCATTAGGATACAATTCACCAGGTTTAACCTCTGGCATCATCTGGATTGCATTGTTAAGCGAAATCGATTTTTCAAAAAAATGGTTGAATTATATTTTATTATTTTCATTTATCTGCTCATCAATTGCATTTATTTATTTAAGAACAAATTTTATTTACAGAGATAAAACTGCTAAAGAATTAAATTATAAATTAGATAAAATTTATGGTTTTGGTGGTATTAAAACAAATAAAAATACAGCCCAAGCCATGAATGAATTGAATGGTATTTGTGCCAGATTAAAAAACAATAATTATTGTATTGTAGCTGATTATGCTGGTTTTTGGGCTGCTCATCACAACAATAATTTAATACTTTTAGATTGGACAATTGGCGATGAAATGCCTACAAAAGCATTGCATGATAAATGTTGGAAAAGTATTGCAGGCAATAAAAAAATAAAATTTATTATTATTCAAAAATATTATTCTCATTGCTTAGCCGATTCATTAGTTTCAATTAAGCAAAATGATAAACAACATGATTTAATTGACAGCGTACAAAATCATTACATAAAAAAATGGGAAGGAAAATATTTTAATGTTTTTACAAAACCGATGCAATCCATATAGTAATTACTATCATCAAATTTCCAATCAAATAATCTTTTATTGGTGTATAATCAAATGGCGAAATTCCTTTTTGTTGATATAGAAAATACATCAGTAATAATTTATCAATTAAGTAAGAAATCAAGAACCCTGCAATGATGCCATAAACACCCCAAAACCGCATCAATAAAAGACTTAAAACAATATGCAATGTGCATTCAACTACTGATGCAATCATTAAATATTTGTTCATTCCTAAGCCAATGATAATACTTTGTGGAAATAAAAATCTACTAAAAACAAGCAATGTATATAGGTTAAAATAAATGGCACTTTCCGAAAAATGTTGGTTATAAAAAAGTGGAAATAAATATTTACTACCCAAAATCAAAATACATAAAATCGGAACCAAAGTTTTAATCAGCTTTGATGTTTTAATTTTAAATGTTTGCAAAGCCTCTGCCATGCTCTCTTTAACAATTACTACAATTAAAATAGTGGCTAATGAATTAGTAAGTAATTGTAATAATGGAAATTCACGAGCTCCCATTTTATAAATGGCGTAGGTTTCATTTCCATAAAAAAAGTTTACTAAAAATTCATCTATATAATCGCCCAAACTGCCCAGTAGTATGGATATTGAAATGATTAATCCTTGTTGGATAAAATTGAATAATATAGATTTATCAATGCTCGAATTTTGTTTTTGATGGAAATAAATAAAAACAGAATACATCATTTTTAAAACAGAAACTACACTTAATCCTAATAAAATGCCATTCACATTTTTATAAAAATAAAATCCAAATCCAGCACCAAGTAATAATAAAAGGAAATTTAAAATGCTGTAATGCAGCAGCATTCTATGCTTGTTAGATGAAAGAAGATAATGTTCGTTAATATATGATTGATTATTTGTAAAATGATAAATGAGGAATAACGAAAAAGTAGTAGTTGTAATATTTTCAAAAAAACGATTTCGAAACAAAAAATATAGCACCAACATTAAGCCAACAAGCAACAAATTAGATAGCAATAAAATTATAAAAGTCTTTTTATACCAATTAGTCGAGCTGTTGTTTTCTTCCGATTTGCTAATATAGAAAGTAAGAAAACCACCTAACCAAAAAAAACTTGCCGAACCACCCAACATTAATAAATATTCGTATGTGCCAATCATTCCTGTTGATACGCCTGCCTTTGCCAATAAAATACTGATTAAAATAAATGCAGCAAATCGCAGCACTTGAAAGAACTGGAATGCATTAATATTTGTTTGTATCTGAATTTTCAAGAATAAAAAATTAAAATGAAAGCACAAATTTATAGGATACTAGTTAGCAGATAGCTTTATTGTATCAATTAAATTTTTGAATACTGATGAACCTTTGCAATTAGGTCTTTTAATTCAAAAGGCTTTGTAATGTAATCATCCATTCCTGCCTCGATACATTTTTGAATATCGTGTTCATTTGCATTAGCTGTAAATGCTATGATGGCAGATTTAAAATTAAGATTCGTCGAATTATTCCTAATAGCAATAGTAGCTTCAATGCCATTCATAACAGGCATTTGCAAATCCATTAAAATAATATCATATTTTTTTTGCGAAGTAATACTAATTGCTTGCATTCCATCTTCACATAAATCAATTATTGCATTTGGAATAAATTTTTGAATAATTTTTTTAGTGATAGTTAAATTCATTTGATTGTCATCTACAATCAACAAATTCAAATTAGGATTTATTTCAGCAATAATAATTGAATCAGTCTGCTTTGAATTTGTGAGCAACGAACTCTCATTAATAATATGCAATGGAAGTTCGATATAAAAAATAGAGCCTTTGCCAATTATACTAGTACAACCAATGGTTCCATCCATCATTTTTATTAGCTTTCTACTAATATTTAATCCTAAACCAGTACCTCCAAATTTGTTTGAAATATAGGCATCTGCTTGGCTATAACTTTCAAAAATATTATCTAAATAATCTTTCGAAATGCCAATACCTGTATCCTGAATTTCGATTCTTAAAATATTATCCGATTTTTGATTATTGATAAATGAGCATCGCATTTCAACAATTCCTTCATCAGTAAATTTAATTGCATTACTTAATAGATTTACAATTACTTGTTTAATTCGTTGCTGATCGCTTTCAATATTTTGAGGTAATTTATTTTCAAATTTCAATCTGTAATCAATCTTCTTATCACTGGCTGTATACTTAAGCATGTTATAAGCTTCTGTGATTAAATCGGGCAAATCAAATACATTTTTACCCAATATTAATTTGCCTTCTTGAATTTTAGAATAATCCAGAATATCATTAATTACTGATACTAAATGGCTAGATGAAGTTTTTAATGATTTAACCAATCCATCTGCCTCTTCATCCAGATTTGCTTTTTCAAGTAATTCAGATATTCCATGAATAGCATTCATGGGTGTTCGAAGTTCGTGACTAATATTTGCAAAAAATTGATCTTTGTATTTTTGTGTTTGAATAATATCGTTTTGAATAACTACTAATTCTTTGTTTTGCAGTGTCAAATTCTTATCATTCAAATCTCTTAAATTTGCATATTCAATTGAAAGCAACATGATATCAACAAATAAAAAAATGATTGAAACAACATTAATAATCTTTAATCTTTCATTATCAAAATGCTCATATTTTATAAAAGTACCAACAAAAAAATGGTTTAATATTGGAACAGCAGCAAATGTAATTAAACATGGTATAGCCCATATTGCAGCCCTTTTTCCGCCACCCATAAACAAATATGCTCCAAGCGGAATCATCATTAACCAATCCAAAATAATACTAGTGTGATGCCACGAGAATAAACTCACAAAAAATATTTCAAGTACACCAAAACCCAATAATAAATTTAATCCAACCCGAACAGAAATAATTTTTTTTCGAACTAACAGAATAGGCGAAAAAATTAGAATCCCAGTAATAATATTTACAGGTATGATAATATAAATACCTACATACCACCAAAATAAAGTGTACACAAAACTTGTAGCCCCAATAAGAGTTGCATATTTATTTAGAAAAAACTCTTCAGAAAAGCTTTGAGGAGCAATAAAGTCTTTTATTTTTTTAAACAAAATCATGAATTTTAAAGGTATTTACGAAGATACTTTATTGTTTAATTTTTGTTGCGTTAATAAAAAGTAATTAATGAACATTTGATAAAAAACATTGCTTCAATGAAGTACTTTTGCAACTCTTTAGAATTATAGTGTAGATGAATTTACCCGAAATTTTGAGCCATGTTCAAGGCTCACAACAATCGAAAAAAATTATTGAACGATTGCAACAAACCGAACTGCAAACCATTCACTTAAATGGCTTGATTGGTTCGGCTGAAAGTCTGCAAGCGGCGGCTATCTATTTGTCAAATCCAAACCAAACGCATTTTATTGTTTGCAACAACAAAGAAGAAGCGTTGTATTTTCAAACTGATTTAGAAAGTTTGTTGAATGGAAATTCTTCATTTGCAAATCAGCACATTAGCAAATCAGCACATTGTTTTTTCTTTCCCGATTCATTCAACATCGTTGGGAATTTTTCTTCCGAACTCAACAACAATCAAGTGTTGGAGCGAACAGAAGTGCTGACTGATTTTTTAAAACACAGCAATCGTGACAGAATTGTAGTTACTTATCCCGAAGCGTTGATGGAAAAAGTGGTGTCGCAAGCTGGTTTGCAAAAACACATTTTGCATTTTAAAAAAGGGGATAATCTGGATTTAGATTTTGTGATTGAATTGCTCACCGAATTAAATTTTGATAGAACCGATTTTGTTTACGAACCCGGTCAATTTAGCATCCGTGGCGGCATTGTGGATATTTTTAGTTTTGGAAATGAATTGCCTTATCGTGTAGAATTGTTTGGCAAAGAAGTGGAAAGCATTCGCACCTTCGACCCAGCCACACAATTGAGCAATCAGAATATGGCGCATGTTACCATCATTCCAAACACCAATAATTTAAGCGATGAAAAAATCGAGTCATCACTTTTTGATTTCTTACCAAACAATGCAATATTTTGGATAAAAAATGCCATCAGTAGTTTTGAATTAATTGAAGCTTATGATACTGAATTAGATTCTCAAGATTTGTTGATTTTAAATCCGCAACAACGAATAAAAGAAGGCATTGAAAAGTTTTCTATCATTGAATTTGGAACAAGAAAACATTTTACTGCCGATGCTACAATTGAGTTCCATCAAACGCCACAGCCTTCGTTCAACAAAAATTTTGAATTGCTGATTGATGATTTATTAGTAAAACAACATTTGGGTTTTGAGAATTTAATTTTCTCGGATAATCCAAAACAGATTGAACGGTTTTACAACATTTTTGATGATTTAAGTTCTAAAAATATCAATCGAAAATCTGCTGAATCGGACTTAAAATCCGATTCTCATGAGATGCGGATTTCAAATCCGCAACAGCGAAAAATCAGATTTACACCCATCAACATCGCTCTACATCAAGGTTTCATCGACCAAGATTCAAAATTAGTTTGCTACACCGACCATCAAATTTTTGAGCGTTATCATCGCTACAAACAAAAAGTGGGTTATGCAAAATCAAATGCCATCAGCCTGAAATCGTTGAAGGAACTGCAACCTGGCGATTATGTGGTGCACATTGACCATGGTGTTGGAAAATATTCGGGCTTGCAAAAACTAGAGATGAATGGTGTGGTGCAAGAAGTGGTAAGAATTTTTTATCGTGATAATGACTTGTTGTATGTGAATATAAATTCGTTGCACAAAATCACCAAATACAGTGGCAAAGAGGGTATTGAGCCGAAAGTAAATAAATTAGGAAGCGAAGTTTGGGAGCAATTAAAACGTAAAACAAAATTAAAAGTAAAAGAGTTAGCGTTTGATTTAATCAAATTATACGCCACCAGAAAAGCGGCAAAAGGTTTTGCATTTATGCCCGATACTTATTTGCAAAATGAATTAGAATCGAGCTTTATTTATGAAGATACGCCCGACCAATTGAAGGCAACGCAAGATGTAAAAGCAGACATGGAAAAACCACATCCGATGGATAGATTGGTTTGTGGTGATGTGGGTTTTGGAAAAACGGAGATAGCTATCAGAGCAGCTTTTAAAGCAGTTACGGATGGAAAGCAAGTGGCGGTTTTAGTGCCAACCACAATTTTAGCGATGCAACATGCTAAAACATTTGCGGAGCGATTAAAAGAATTTCCATGTACGGTGGAATATGTAAATCGTTTTAAAACAGCGAAGGAAATTAAAGAAACTTTAGAAAGATTAGCCGAAGGAAAAGTAGATATTTTGATTGGCACACACATGCTGTTGGGCAGCAAAATTAAATTCAAAGATTTGGGTTTGATGATTATTGATGAAGAGCAAAAATTTGGTGTGGGCGCAAAAGATAAATTGAAATTGATTAAAACTTCGGTGGATACTTTAACGCTTACTGCAACGCCCATTCCACGAACTTTGCAATTCAGCATGATGGGTGCAAGAGATTTATCTATCATTAATACACCGCCACCAAATAGGCAGCCAGTAAATACTTCGGTGCATACGTTTAATACAGATTTGATAAAAGAAGCGATTGAATTTGAAGTTTATCGTGGCGGACAAGTTTATTTTATTCACAACAAAGTGAATGATATTGGAGAGATTGCCGAGTTGATTCGCAAGCTGTGTCCGAGTTTTGAAATTGGTGTGGCGCATGGTCAATTGGATGGCGAACAATTGGAACAACGCATGTTGGGTTTCATCAATCGTGAATATGATGTGTTGGTTTGTACCAACATTGTAGAGAGTGGTTTGGATATTGAAAATGCCAACACCATCATCATCAATCATTCTCACCATCACGGTTTGAGCGATTTGCATCAGCTTCGTGGCAGAGTTGGTCGCAACAATAAAAAAGCATTTTGCTATTTGCTTGCACCACCGATGCATGTGCTTACACCCGAAGCCCGTAAGCGCTTGCAGACGATTGAACAATTTTCAGATTTAGGAAGTGGTTTTAATATTTCGTTGAAAGATTTGGATATCAGAGGCGCAGGAAACTTGTTAGGTGGCGAACAGAGCGGCTTTATAGCCGAAGTGGGTTTTGAAATGTATCATAAGATTTTGGATGAAGCGATTAGAGAATTGAAAGAAACTGAATTCAAAGATTTGTTTGATGATACCACAACCGATACCATTGCACCGAAATATGTGAAGGATTGTGCGATTGATACCGATACCGAAATGCTGATTCCTGATGCGTTTGTGAATAGTATCAATGAGCGATTGGCTTTGTATCGTCAATTAGATGATTGCGAAAATGAAGAGCAACTGCAAACTTTTGCTACGCAATTAGCTGATAGATTTGGACCATTGCCCAAAGAAATTTTTGAATTGTTTGATGCTATCCGTTTGCGTTGGGTAGCAACAGATTGTGGCTTTGAAAGATTGATTGTGAAAGATAAAATGATGCGTTGTTATTTTTTAGGCGAACAACAAAGCAAGTTTTATGAATCGCCGAAGTTTGCTACCATCCTCAATTACATTAACTCACAAGGTGCACGATGTTCATTAAAACAAACCGACAAAAACTTAATCGTAAGCATTAAGCACATCAAAGATTTGAAAGAAGCAAAAGAATTTTTGGAGAAGATGAATGGTTAGTTATAAAATTAGGAAATTAGAAGATGAGAAAATGAAAAAAATATGCCGTCTGATTTTGTGTTTTAGTAACCCTCGACTTTAGTCGAGGGATTAAAATACTCCACACTTTTTTTGTGCTTTAGCACCCTTGTATTATTTTGCATTCACTATGTCGTACACTAAAATAATGATTCATGCTGTGTGGGCTACAAAAAATCGGCAGCCCATTTTGCAAAAACCACAACGATATGATTTGTATAAACACATCGTTGAAAATGCAAAATCAAAAGGAATTGTCATTGCTGAAATTGGCGGATTTACCGAACATATTCATTGCCTATTTGAATTACCATCGGAAATGTCATTAGCAAAAGCGATGCAACTAATAAAAGGTGAAGCAGCATTTTGGGCGAACAAACAAAGTTTATTTCCAAATAAAATTGAATGGGCTGATGATTACTTTGCAGCATCAGTTTCTGAAAGCAATTTACCAAAAGTAGTTGCCTATATTCAAGGTCAAGAAGAACATCACAAGCAAACAACTTTTGCACAAGAGTTTGAGAAATTTATTAGTGAATATAAATTCAAAGGGGGCTAAAGCCCCTTTTTGGTATGGGTTGTGCTTTGTACCACCAGCTAAAGCAGGTGGTTACTGAATACAGAGCAGTATGAAAATGTGTTTCTGAAAAACAAAATTATCTTTGTTGAATTTGAAAAAATAAATAAAAAATAGAAATGGCTAAAACTACTTTTTGGGATGTTATAGAACGAACGATTGAAAAATGTGCAATCCCACTTTCTGCAAAAGAAATTTGGGACAAATCAAATGAATTAGGAACTATTGATGATTTTACAACAACTGGAAAAACGCCATGGGCAACAATTGCAGCCTATTGTTATACCGACATTAATAACAACGGAGAACAATCAAGAATTGTTCAAATGAGCGAACGACCAGCACAATTTTTTTTGAGAAGACTGTCGGATAAAATTGATTTGAATAAAGTTCAAAAACAAAAAGAAACTGAAATTGCAAAGAAAGAAAAAACGAAAATTGAAAAGTTCGATGAAAGAGATTTGCATCCGATTGTTGTTGCTTTTGCGAATGGCGATAGCCATTTCAAAGCGAACTTGAAAACCATTTTTCATGAAAATTCTTCGAGACGAGCAAAAGGACAAAATGAATGGTTGCATCCAGATTTGGTGGGCGTTTATTTTCCTTTTAGAGATTACAAACAAGAAACCTTAGAAATTCAGAATCATCTTTCTATTTCTTCAATAAAATTATTTTCATTCGAACTGAAAATAAATCTAAACTTCGGAAACCTTCGTGAAAACTACTTTCAAGCTGTTTCAAATTCGAGTTGGGCAAATGAAGCATATTTAGTAGTGTTGAATATTGATGATGACCCAACATTTAAAGATGAAGTAAGAAGATTAAACAATGCTTTCGGAATCGGTATCATAAAATTAAATGCTGAAAATGTATTTGAAAGTGAAATATTATTTCCTTCAAAAATAAATGCTGAAATAGATTGGGATACAGTGAATCGGCTTGCAAATGAGAATTTAGATTTTGCAAATTTCTTAAAACTTATCACCGAAGATTGTAAACTTGGAAAAGTGAAAAGTCAATACGATAAAGTTTTGACTTTTGAAGAGTTGATAAAATACATAAAAGAGAAAGGGATAAAAAGCAATTAATTGGGCTTTCTATTTACAGAATAAAAGAAAGATTTTTCTCTGGCAGCTATTTCCTAAGATTGAGTTTTAATCCTATCTTTTTCATTGTATCTTGGCTGCATGAGTTTATCTACTTTTTTACAAGCCCGAAGCAGCCATGCCTGCGAATTGTGTAGC
Organism: Bacteroidota bacterium; assembly: GCA_041192505.1. Taxonomy (GTDB): domain Bacteria; phylum Bacteroidota; class Bacteroidia; order Chitinophagales; family CAIODY01; genus CAIODY01. The sequence goes on along the minus strand of JBEEMV010000107.1, from coordinate 14,815 downwards.
ACTGCTGATGCAAATTTACAAGCCTACGCCGTTCCGCCCAAAACAAATGATGCCGAAGAAAATGAAGTAGTTTTATGCAGCAATTGTTTTCAAAAAATTGCTTCAAATGATTATAGTGATGCAGATTATTGGCGTTGTTTAACTGGTAGCATTTGGAATGAAACGCCTGCTGTACAAGCACTTTCGTATAAAATTTTAACAAAACTAAAATCAACCGATTGGGCTTCGGAAACTTTAGATTCCGTTGTTTTAGAAGAAGCCATTATTAATTGGGCAAATGCCGAAGATGAATTAGATGCAGCCAAAGTAATTCATAAAGATGCTTATGGCGTTGTGTTAGCAAATGGCGATGCAATTATTTTAACGCAAAACTTAAATGTGAAAGGAGCAAATTTTATTGCACCAAAAGGAACTATTGTTCGTAAAATAAAATTAGTAGCCGAAAATGCAGAACAAATTGAAGGTAAAATTGAAGGCGATACAATTGTGATTCTTACAAAATTTGTAAGAAAGTCAACGGTGTAGTAAATCAAAAAAATAACCCTTGTTATCTACACATAAAAACTGCTATACCTTTCTGCAACATTAATTTGTAGTCAAACTATCTTTAGGCATCATATCTTCAGTGATAGTTAAAACATAGTAAACTGTTTTGTGGTCGATTTTAGCATAGATCCAATTTTCCATTTTTTTCAAATTAGAAAGGTTTATGTTTTTGCCATTGTTATCTATTTTCAAATATCTTAAAGCGCTTATTTGTTGGTTACCGGCTTCAATATTTTCGCCACCATTTTTATTTATTTCAGTGTTAGAATAGATAGTAACGCTGCCATTTTTAAATAATGGAAAGTTTACTGTAGAATCGTTGAATTGTTTGTTTTTATCTAAAGTTACATAAGTCATTTCGATATTATGATTGGTTTTATTTTTAATCATATAGCAATATTTTATTCCAGATTTAGAACAGCTTGTGATAAATAATACGATGGCTAATACTGCAAATAATGTTACGTTTTTCATGCTATTAATTTTTGATTATTAAATAATTAATTGATTTTTTTTCGATTGAATAATTATCAATTGCAATACAAACATATAGGCAAAATATACCCACCGCAATACCCAACTATGAGTACGTACGTATGGCTCAAAACATCAGCAGAATAAGGGTTTCTAAGTTTTTATACGGATAAAAATAAGTGACTATACCCAAGATTGGGTATAAATAGAATGATAAACTAAGCGCTTTGTAATTTAATTTATAGGCAAAAAAAACAACTAAATTAAGATTGGAAATAAAACGAAAGAAAATGCAATATTGCTAACTAATCGAAGCAATATTTTTGAGCTAAATGGTAAATAAAATTAAAGAATATTTTTTTCTTTAATAAACTGAATTAAATGAGCTTCGCCATGTGTATCGGTTTTGCGATATATGTTTTTGCGATGTGTTTCAACAGTGCGTTCGCTAATATCTAATTCACGGGCAATATCCTTATTGCTATAATGTTTTACAATACATTTTAATAATTCCAATTCTCGTTTGGTAAGATGCAGCTTTTGTGTTTCGGCAAAAGTATCTAAATATTGAAGATGAATTTTTTTGATGATTTTAGAATAATAATTGCCCCCATTATAAATTTTATGAATGGCTTCAATCACTTCTTCTTTGCCAGCTTCTTTCGAAATGTAGCCATCCACCTTTATTTCATCAATTAACTGATGAATAATTTTAGGATCTTCATTCATCGAAAGCACTAATAATTTAGGTGCATCTTTTCGTTCTTTTAATAACCTCGAAAAATCAACACCACTCATTTGATTGGGCATAAAAACATCAGTTAATACAATATCAACTTTTGTTTCCATCAATGCTTTAAGCAAATGCAATGCATTTTTATTTTCAATTACAACTTGCAAATCCATTTGATCGTTTAGCAATAATTTTAAGCCATCAATAATTATTTGGTGGTCGTCGAGCACCGCAATTCTAATAATATTTGTATTCATTAAATTGGAATTTGAATTGAAATTAAAGTTCCTTTCATGTGTTGCGATTCAATATCTAACGTACCATCTAATTGATGAATTCTGTTTTTGATATTATTCAATCCTATGCCATCGCTTTTAATTTTTTTAATATCAAATCCAATTCCATCATCTTCAATAGTTAGTTCAAGTTTTTCATGTTCAATAATTATCGAAATTGAAATATGTTTTGCCTGTGCATGTTTTAAAATATTCTGAATACACTCTTGTGTAATTCGATAAATAATGATGGATTTATTTTTATTCAATTTTTTAAAATCACCTTCTTCATACACATTAAATTCAATTTCATCATCATTAATTCGAGCAGCAAATTCTTTAATTACTTTCCCTAATCCATCCTGCTCCATGCTTGCAGGCATTATGGTATGAGATAGTTGTCGTATCTCGGCAGTGCTTTCTTCTAACAATGAAATCATGTTTTTCAAAATCCCATTTTGCTTTTCGTTTAATACATTACCAATATTGCTTAATGATTGTGTATTCATTTTTGCCACCACTAATTTTTGCACCACACTATCATGCAAATTACTCGAAATTCTTTTTCGTTCTTCTTCCTCTGTTTCTCTTACAGCAATATCTAATTGCAATTGTTTCTGATTTTCAATTTCTCTAATTTTTAATAATTGATTTTTTCTTCTTACCTGAATAATAAAAAAACTAAGCAACAGAATTACACTAATAATTATCATGGCTAAATACAAAAACAAATTTTTTTGTTGTAGCGAATATTTTTGTTCTAAAATTGTTTTCTCTTTGCTTTGCACATCATAATCGGTATAAGCCATTTCGAATCTATTTCTCGAAATTTCATCTTCATGCTTTCTATATTTTTCTAAATATTCTAAAGCCAAATCATTCTTTCCCATTTTTCTATATACTTCATACAATCTTTTTTCAGATTGACTTAAGTATTCAGGAGCTTTTAATTTCAGATTTATTTGGTATGATTTTTCAGCATAAAATAATGCTTTTTGATAATCGGTTGTAAAATTCAAATAGTATTTTGATGCCGAACGATACATGTTTCCTAAGCCATACAAATTAATAGTTGCATATTTTTCTTGTTCATATTTTTCAATGTATTCCAACATTTTTTGTTCATTAGCCGAATCGGCAAATGTGATGGCTAAACTGCCATAGACGCCCATTTTGGTTAATGGAGCAGTATTTTTATCAACCAATTTTTCTGCCTCAAAAAAAGATTGAAGTGCATTTTTATAATCCTTATTACTAACTATTTGATAGCTGCCAATTGCTAAATAAGAGTTCATCAATAAATTATTATCTTTTAATTCAACAGCCAATTGCTTTGCTTTCAATAAATATTCTTTGTACAAACTGCTATCTCTTGCCAATTTATTTTGAGCAATTTCATTCAATAATTTAAACACCGCCATTCTATTTAATGCTGTTGAAAGCTGTGCTTTGGCATTTAATTTTTCAAATATTTCTTTGGCTTGTATTCCATATTCTAAACCTCGTGAATAATTGCCTGTTTTTTCGGTAAGCCAATAAGCATAATTGATAAAATAAATTCCTTTTGCTAATTCATTATTTGATGCTTTTGCAAATTGTTCAAATGCTTTTAAATCATGCCCAATGCTATCATGATGTAATTGAATGCCAGCAGGCAACCATGCTTCATTACTTGTAATTTTATCATTAATTGAAGTAGCAATTTTTATATTATTTCTTAACGAATCGAAATAAGATTTTGTTCCCATTGCATTGGCATGAGAACTTAGTAAAAACAAAATGGCTATTAAGATTTTTGGTTTCAAAATTTAATAATAAAACTTTTATCCAAACATACATATTCATTTATATCATTGCATAAATTTACTCAACAAAAACAAAAAATACCCAAAGTTGGGTATATGCAAAAATGAAAACATTTCAATATTCAATAATTCAATTTTAAATAAACCATGATAAAAATTTACGGAATAAAAAATTGCGATACTATGAAAAAAGCTTTTAAATGGCTGGATGCAGAAGGAGTGAAATATCATTTTCATAATTATAAAGAAGCTGCAATTGATAAAGCAACGATTGAAAAATGGTTAAAATATTTACCATTAGAAAAGTTGGTAAATAGCAAAGGCACCACCTTTCGCAGTTTAACTGAACAAGAAAAATTGGATTCAAAAATCCCTACAAAAGCTATTGCATTAATGATAAAAAATCCATCGCTTATCAAACGCCCAGTTGTTGATTTGGGGAACAATAAATTTTTAGTAGGTTTTGATGAAGCTGAATGGAAAATGATGTTTTAGTTTTTCTTTGATTATTTAAACAGATGGCAAACCATTACAAAATTGAAAACATAAGCGGTATATAATCAATGGCTCATGAAATAGAACTACCTTAGCAACTCAATAATTTTTTTATGACTTTCGAAGAATTAAATCTTAATAAACCACTCTTAAATGCATTGAATGATTTAGGATTGGTAACTCCTACAACCATTCAATATAAAGGTTTTGCGCCAATTATGTCGGGTAGAGACATAGTAGGTATAGCACAAACAGGCACAGGCAAAACGCTTGCATTTTTGTTGCCTTGCCTACGGATGTGGCAATTTTCAAAAGAAAAACAATTACAAATTTTAATATTAGTACCTACTCGTGAATTGGTGGTTCAAGTGGCTACCGAAGTTGAAAAACTAAGTAAGTACATGAGTGTAAAAGTGGTAGGTGTATATGGTGGTGGAAATATTAATACACAGGCTGCGCAAATTAAAGAAGGCGTTGATGTATTGGTAGCTACGCCTGGTAGGTTTTTAGATTTGGTGTTAAATTATTCATTAAAACTAAAAACTGTAAAGCGATTAGTGATTGATGAAGTAGATGAAATGTTGGATTTAGGTTTTAGAACCCAACTTACAAGAGTGTTAGATTTATTGCCCAATAACCGCCAAAACCTAATGTTTTCGGCTACTATGACCGATGATGTAGAAGCATTGATACAAACTTTTTTTCGCCATCCACAAATAGTTGAAGCCGCACCTACAGGTACACCAGTTGAAAATATTTTGCAAATGGCATATCCCGTTCCGAATTTTTATACCAAAATAAATGTGTTGCATCATTTATTAGCGAATGATTTGGAAATGAAAAAAGTGATGGTTTTTGTGGCTACAAAAAAGCAAGCAGATTTATTGTTTGAAACATTAACACAAAAAATGCCCGATGAACATATTGGAATAATTCACTCGAATAGGGCGCAGAATGTACGTTTTGAGGCTGTTAATCTGTTTAAAAATGGCACTAATAAAATTTTAATTGCTACCGATATTGTAGCCCGTGGTTTAGATATTTCGGAAGTAACGCATGTTATTAATTTTGATATGCCCGAAGAACCCGAAGCATATATACACAGAATTGGTAGAACAGGCAGAGCCGATAAAGATGGTGTGGCTATAAGTTTTGTAACAAAAGCCGAAAAAGAAAATCAGAAAAGGGTAGAGGAGTTGATGAATAGAAAAATTAAAATGAAACGATTTCCTGCCGAAGTACAAAAATCGAAAGAGTTAATTTTTGATGAAATTCCTGCTGATACTATGAAAATTATTAGAGTAAAGCAGATGAATAAAGATAAGATTGGGCCTGCATTTCATGAAAAAAATGAAAAAAATAAAAAAGTAAATACGATAGTAAGCCACAAAGATAGAATGATGAAAAAATATGGTAAACCAATTACCCGTGGACAAAAACCAAAACGTAAAAAATAATTTTTTAGATACTATAGGTTCTTACTTTTTCAACACGTTTTGTACCTGCGTATAATTCGTATTCAAATAATCTGCAATCAATTGTACTATTATAAAACTCGATACGGCGGCTTGGTTTTAGCCCAATGTGTTTTGCTAAATCTAAATTTCCTGTAAAAATATAACCCGTATATCCTTTACATTTTTTTTTCATAAAATCGCCAATACGGCTGTAAGTAGCTTCCAAGGCTTCTATATTTCCTAATCGTTCGCCATATTCGGGGTTAAGAAATACTACACCATTTTGATTTTCGGGAATAAATGTTTCTTCAAAATCGCAAACATCAAAATCAATTAATGCATCAATATTTGCATACGCAGCATTTGCTTTTGCATTTTTTAAAGCGTCTTCATTTATATCGGTTGCAATTATTTTTATTGGTAAACTGATAATATTGTTTTCAATTAGGGTAATTTCTTTTTTATAAATTGTTTCATCATAATCGGTTAAATGCATAAATGCAAAATTGGTTTTATACAATCCAGGTTTTCTGTTGGTAGCTATCATCAAAGCCTCAATTGCCAATGTTCCCGAGCCACACATCGGATTTATAAAAGTTGATTCCCGATTCCATTTACTAGCTAAAATAGTAGCCGATGCTAATGCTTCAAGCATTGGTGCTTTACCAGGAATCTTTCGGTAACCATGTTTTGATAATGTTTCGCCAGATGTATCAATAAATATTTCAGCACCCAATTCATTCCAATATAAATGAATTACTACACCAATTAAATCGGCACCCGAGTTTGGCCGTTCGCCAGTTTTAAATCTAAATCTATCTACTATGGCATCTTTCACTTTTACATTGGCAAATAATTCATTATTGATGGTAGGATGATGAACATTGCTGGTAATTGAAAATTGAGTATTTAGGGAGAACAATTTTTCCCATTCTATTAAAAAAATATGTTCATATAATTCTTCGGCATTATGGGCTTCGAAAGTATGTAGCGAATATAATATTTGGCTAGCACAACGTAGATGTAGATTGAGTTTGATGCAATCATTTATATTGCCAAACAATTCAATACCAGTTTTAAAAACACGTTTGGGTACAAAGCCTAAGGCTTCTACTTCTTGTTGCAAATATGGTGAAAGGCGATTGCTACAAGTAATAATTATTTTTCGGTTTAGATTAATATCGGGCTTCATGCTGCAATATTACTACAATGCCTTTAAGGATTAATATTATTTGTGACAGTAAAAATATTTTAGAAAAATAAAATTTCGTTACATCTTTTCTGGCACTTCAATTCCTAATAGCTTCATTGATTTATTAATCACTTTTGCTACCATTTCAACTAAGTGTAATCTGAATTGAATTTCGCTTTCATGCTCGGCTTTAAGTACACTTAATTCTGTATAAAATGAATTAAATTCTTTTGCCAAATTATATACATAATTGGCTATCACAGCAGGGTTGTGCTCTTTTCCAGCTTCTTCAATTTTAATAGGAAATAAATAAATTTCTTGTATCAACGCTTTTTCTAACGAATGAAGCGGATAGTTTTTAATACTATCTTCTAATGAAATTCTTTGCAATTTATTGTTTCGTAAAATAGAACAAATACGAGCATGAGTATATTGAATAAATGGCCCTGTGTTGCCTTGTAATTCAATACTTTCATCAGGATTGAACATCATTTTTTTCTTAGGATCAACCTTTAATAAAAAATATTTTAAAGCACCCATACCAATGGTATAAAACAATTTTTCTTTTTCAATTTCACTGAATCCATCATCCAACTTGCCTAGCTCAATTGTTTTTTGTTTGGCGGCTTCAATCATTTCATCCATCAAGTCATCGGCATCTACCACAGTGCCTTCACGGCTTTTCATTTTCCCACTTGGCAATTCAACCATGCCATAGCTTAAATGATAAATGCCATCGGCATAAACTTTATCTAATTTTTTCAGAATTAATTGCAATACTTTAAAATGATAATCCTGCTCGTTGCCCACCACATATATGCTTTCGTCCATTTTGTAATCATCGTATTTCAATTGCGCTGTACCAATATCTTGTGTTATATAAACCGAAGTACCATCTTTTCGTTGCAAAATTTTTCTGTCTAAGCCATCAGCGGTTAAATCAATCCAAACCGATTTATCTTTATCTTGCACAAACACACCTTGCTGCAAACCTTCTGCCACAGCCGATTTGCCTAACAAATAAGTATTGCTTTCGTAATAAGCTTTGTCAAAATCAACTCCTAATTTTTTGTAGGTAATAGCAAAACCATCATACACCCAACTGTTCATCATTGTCCAAAGCTGCATCACTTCTGGCTTTCCAGCTTCCCAATCTAAAAGCATTTGTTGGGTTTCTTGCATCAACAACGATTTTTTTGCTGCATCTTCTTCACTAATATTTTCTGTAGCAACTAAGTTTTTTATTTCTGCTTTGTATGCTTTATCAAACTCTACATAATATTTCCCTACCAAATGGTCGCCTTTTAAGCCGCTGCTGGCAGGTGTTTCGCCGTTTCCAAATTTTTGCCATGCCAACATACTTTTGCAAATATGAATACCACGGTCGTTTACCAAAGTAGTTTTAATTACTTCATTGCCGCAAGCTTTTAATATTTCGGCAATAGAAAAACCTAATAAATTATTACGGATATGACCTAAATGCAAAGGCTTGTTTGTGTTGGGCGATGAATATTCAACCATCACTTTTCTGCCCGTAGTAGCAAGCTGACCAAATGTTTTATCTGCATTTGCTTTGCTTAATTCAGCCAACCAAAATTGTTGATTAAATACAATATTCAAAAAACCTTTTACCACATTATACGATTCAATATGGCTATTTTTTTCTTTCAATTTTTCGCCAAAAAAATTGCCCGTTGCTTCAGGATTTAATTTTGAAAATTTAGTGAATGGAAAAACTACAATAGTACAATCGCCTACATAATCAGTAGGTGTTGCATTTATTTGAATAGTAGCAGGGCTAATGGTTTGCTGAAAATTTTCAGTTACAATTTCAGCAATAGTATCTTTTAAAAAATTAAACATTGTTATTCGTTATTTCGAACAACAAAGAACGGAAAGAAAAAATAGGAATTGAAAAATAGCAATGATTTTTTACAAATAGCTGCTCATTATTTGCTGATATTTTTGAGCCACAGCGCCAGCCTTTTCTGCAAAATCTATTTGGTTAGATGCGTAAATAATTTCACGACTTACATTAATCAACAAGCCACAATTTTCGGCTAATCCATATTGGCACACATCTTCAACTGTGCCTCCTTGAGCACCAACACCAGGCACTAAAAGAAAATGTTTTGGTGCAATGGCTCTTATATGTTTAAAATATTCGGGCTTTGTGGCACCTACTACAAACATTATATTTTCTTCGTTGCCCCAAGCAGCCGATTTTTTAATTACCTGTTCGTAAAGCGGTTGATTATCATCGGTTAAAAATTGAAAATCTTTTGCGCCTTCATTTGATGTAAGCGCCAAAACAATAGCAAATTTATTTTTGTATTTTAAAAATGGCGTTACCGCATCGCCGCCCATGTATGGCGAAATAGTAACCGAATCGCAATTCATATTTTCGAAAAAAGCTTTGGCGTATTGTTGGGCTGTATTGCCTATATCGCCACGTTTTGCATCGGCAATAATAAAATGTGATGAGCCAATATAATTAACTGTTTTTTGTAGGCTTTCCCAACCTTTGCTGCCATTGGCTTCGTAAAAAGCTGTGTTAGGTTTATAGGCTACACAATAATTTCGGGTAGCATCAATTATCTGTTTATTGAATTCAAAAATTGGGTCGGTTTCACTTAATAAATGCGCAGGAATTTTCGACAAATCGGTATCTAATCCAACACATAAAAAACTTTTTCGATGTTGAATTAAGGCTATAAGTTCAGTTAAATTCATTTGGAAAAATTATTTCACTTCTTCGTAATCAATGTATTCATCATCATGCGATGATTTTTTTGATGCTGAAGAATTTGAAGTAGTATTGTTTTGAAATGGTTGCTGCTGTTGGTTCATCTCGTCCATCATCTTTTTTGTTTTACGAGTTACAGATGCAATTGGCAGTATAATGTCAACAATTAATTTGTAAACTAAATACAGTACAAAAAGTTCTAATAAAAATTTAAGCATAGCGGCTAAATTTATTTTTTCTTCTTAGGAGCCAATGTGATAAACATTTTTTTGCCTTCTAATTTTGGCATTTGATCGGGCACACCATATTCTTCTAATTGCTGTGCAAATTTCAATAATAAAACCTGTCCTCTATCAGCATAAGCAATGGCTCTACCTTTAAATTGTACGTAGGCTCTTACTTTATTTCCTTCTTTTAAAAAGTTGATAGAATGCTTTACTTTAAAATCAAAATCATGCTCATCTGTATTAGGCGTAAATCTAATTTCTTTCATCAATTGAGCCTTCGAAGCGGCTTTCGCCTCTTTTTCTTTTCTCTTTTTTTCGTACAAATATTTATTGTAATCAATTAATCTACAAACAGGAGGATCAGCATTTGGACTAATTTCAACTAAATCAACTTCATTTTCACGAGCTAATTTTAACATTTGAGCTGTATCATAAACACCAGGTTCAACCAATTCGCCCACTACACGAACTTTTAATGCCATAATGCCTTCATTAATTCTGTGTTCTTGTTCTTTACGTTGTGGTCCTCGGTTGTAAGGTCTTGGGGCATTTGGTTTAAATGCAGGTCGTGGTTGAAATGGAGTAGCAGGGCGTTGTCCGCCAGTAGTGCCAGTTGGTTTTGAAGGTGTACTCAAGCTATTTGTTTTTGTTTGAAATATTTTTGTTGTGCAAATATCCTACTTTTTGATTAACAAAGCAAACCATTTTTAAATATTAACCTAAATATTTTATCGGCTAATAATTATTTTTTGCGATTCGAAATTATTTTCATCAATAAATTGGATTAAATATATGCCCGATTCTAATTGGCTAACAGCAATATTTATTTTTTGTTCAAAATTACTTTCGGTAATTTCTTTTGTAAAAATTGTTTTGCCCGATAAATCAACCATTTTAATCCATCCATTTTTAATAATTGAATTAAATTTTAATTCAACTTCTTGATCAGCAGGAATAGGCGAAACGCTAAATAATTTATCAGTAGATGTTGGCATTGATTCATCGTTTTTATATTCAATTTCATCAAATGTTATTTCATGAATGTTGCCATCATCAATATTTTCAGGCATGGCAGCTGCCATTAAATCTTCTAAATCATTATCAATATAATGAACACCATTGATTACATATTCATGGTGTTTATTTAATCGTGCTGGACCTATACATGAGCTATAGTTTGTTAAATAAGAATTCATTACTGCGCCGCCTATACATTTATAGCTATAATAAAAACTATAATTGCTGTTTAATATTAAATTATTAATAAAATATCCACCCGATGGAATGGTTGCTAATGCTTGTACCCAGCCTCTGTTGGTTCCGTTTAATGCCCAAATTAATCGAATTGGAAAAGTGGATGGTGGCGGTACTAAAAGCGATGGAACGCTTGTAGGCGGATTGGTGAAATTAAAATATACCCTTGCGCAATGCGATGGAACGCTTGTGATTGTAGGCGCTGGCAATACACTACCACAGCCACTTGTAGTGCCTAATGTTTTTGCTTCGCAATAAATTACCGAGCCATGTAGCACACTAACATCAACAAATTTTACCCATACTTTATAATTTTGCCCCGATATTAGTCCATTAATGGTATAACTATTTGTTGGATTAATTCCAATATAGGTTGCACCGTTAGTTCCTACCCGTTGCCAATACACATATAATTTTAAATTTGGAGCTGAAATACTTGGAAAATTAACTTGTATTGTAGTTGAAGTAGGCGCTGATAAAGAGATATTTGGTACTATACCCTGAATACTTAATGTGTAAATTCCTGCTGGATTTGTATTTGTACCTTGTAATTGAACGTACAAATATTGCCCTTGATATGAAATTAAATCTGCTTGTGTGAGTGCTAATGTACCAGTTGATGAGCATTGAATTTCGCTGAATACAGGCAAAGAACAGGCTGTTCCTGAAGTTATTTTATAAACAGCTAATACTGCATTAAATGATTGTCCGTAGCTAATTACTGAACGTAAAGTAACACCAGCAGCAAAAGTTGGCACACGAAATTTATACCATACTGTTTTTGGAACATAGCCACTGGCATAGCTTACACAACTTGGTATAGGATCATTGCTAGATGTTGCAGAACTATTATTTCCTGTAAAATATACTAAACTTGGACCACTTGGTGGACTACTAAGCACCGATGAATTTGTTAATCCACCATATACCGAACCTCCATCATCGTATGCAGATAATACAGTAGGCAAGCCAGCAATACTGCCTGAATTTGCACTTGCATTTAATGCACCACAAGGAAAATCATTGCTACCACCACCACCTGTTGAAACTGGTGTAACAATCATTTTTATTTTACTGCTTGTAGCATTAGATGTAGCTATACATTGTGCATTACTATTTATCACACACCAAATTGAATCAGCATTTACAGGTGTTGTAGCATATGTATTTGAATTTGTACCTACCAAATTGCCATTTTTTTGCCATTGATAAATGGGTGATGTACCACCATTTGTAGTAGTTGCGGTAAATGTTACCGAAGTGCCTTGTGTTACAATGTTAGAAGGCACAACTGAAATACTTACTGTTGGAATTAATGTAGCTGAATGAACAGAAATATTATTGTCGTTACAATCTGTGTTATTGGCTGAATAACCTGCTGGTGCTGATATGTTGCATAAAATTACACTTGTAGTTGAGCCAAAACCATCGCCATCATTATCAATATAAAATGTATTGCCAATATGAATAGCAACATTGTTATCATTGCAATCTGTATTATTACTTGAATAGCCTGCTGTTGCTATGGTTGAACATAAAATAGCGGTTGTAGTACTGCCAAATCCATCACCATCAGCATCTACATAAAAACTATTGCCAGTGGTTAATGATGCATTATTATCATTACAATCTAAAGCATTAACCGAATAACCCGTAGGTGCTGTGTTTGAATTAACAGCACAAACCATTGCTGTTGTTGTACTTCCAAATCCATCGCCATCATTATCTATATAAAATGAAAATTGCTGATGCATATTTATATTGTTATCATTGCAATCTGTATTATTACTTGAATAGCCTACTGGTACTGTGGTTGAACATAAAAAATTAGAATTTGTACTTCCGTATCCATCACCATCAACATCTAAAAAATATTGTACTGGCGAATGAATAGCTGCATTATTATCATTACAATCAATATTGCTTAATGAATAATTAGTTGGTGGCAATGATGCACCTACAGCACATACTTGTGTTAAACTTCCTGTACCAAATCCATCACCATCAGCATCTACATAAAATGGAAATTGCTGATGCATTGTTGCAATGTTATCATTGCAATCCCCATTAGTCCCTCCAATTGTATTCCAACCAATGCCTGGTGAAACACAATTGCTTTGCGTATTTACATAATATCCATCACCATCGCCATCTAAATACCATGTTACATTGGGTGAAACTGTTACAGATGGCGCTCCAGAGGTTGTTAAAGAATAAAATACATTATCCATTACACTTACTATGCTATAATTAGTTGTGCTACTTGGTGTAACATTTATGTTAGCGCCTGATGTATAAGAATTGATAGTTTGTGTTGTAGTTCCGTTGGAAATAACAACTGAATATGGAGAAGTACCGCCAGTAATGGTAATTTTTAAATTTGCTGAACTTCCAGTGCATATCGATGAAGAACCAGTTCCATTGGCTAGCACAGCCGATGTAACAGGTTGAACATATACTGTATAATCCTCAGCTTGTCCATATGTACTTGTGTTACATGCACTTGTTGGTATTGAATTAAATCTTGAAACAACCCGAAGGCGTAAACCTTTATTCAAAACAACGCCAGTAGTTGGCACAGTAAAACTTAATGTTCGGCTTCCACTATTATTAGCAGGAAAACTTATTACTGCTTCAGTTGATTGTAAATTGCCATCATCATTCCAATCAATATAAACCTGAGCACCTTCGGCGTTTGTAGTTCCTGTAGTAATTGTGGCATTGTAGGTATTACCAGGTGTTAGGTAAGTATATTGGCTACAACTATAATCATTATAATAACCATCGCTACCCGATGTACTGTTTGTAATAGTTCCTAAACCAAAATAGAAAATACCAATTCCAAAACCATTATTCAAATTACTATTAGAAGCCAAAGTACAACCTGTGTTTGCTTTTGGTGAAGATGATAAAATCAAAATATAATTTGGAATAGTAATCTTACTTGTAGTTGTTCCATCTGATACAGTAAGTGTTGCTGAATAAACACCACCTGTTGAATAAGTAACTGATGGATTTTGACTTGTTGATGTTGATGGACTTCCACCAGGAAATGACCATGACCAAGATGTAATATTGCCTAATGATTGATCTCTGAATTGAACAGCAGTACCAGACGTACAATAAAACGTTTGAGCTGCATCAAATGATGCACTTACTTCTCTTAAATTACCAATTCTGGTTTCCCACATCGAACGCCCATAAGTTGCATATCTTATTTTAGCATTATTTGTTCCATCATCATACATTGAAAATTCAACAGGAGACCTTCTTCCTGGTAAATTGGTGCTGTAATTTGTCCATGTTGTTTGCCCTGCTTTTTTATAATAAACTGCATTGTTGGTAGCTATAAAAACCAATTCGTTGGTTCCGCCAAATTGCTCTGCCAAAATTCTTCTGTGATTTACGCTTGCAAGATTGTAAGTTATGTTAGTCCAAGTTTGACCACTATTTGCAGAACGATAAACTTTATTATTTTCTTGAACATATACAATAGTAGCATTATTAGCCATTGCTACTACACTTCCTGTTGATGAAGCCGAACCACCAACTGTATAAAGTGTAAATGTAGGCGATGCCGATAAAGCATTTGTAGAAACATAAATATTTCC
>JBEEMV010000106.1:0-8711 GCA_041192505.1 Bacteroidota bacterium | reverse complement strand
GTGTAAACCGATTAATTATTAATAGAGCTGATGAAACCTTTATCATTCCTATTCTTCCAGCCATGGATTCGTATAATGTAAGTGTGGCTACAGGCATTATTTTGTATGAAGCCATGAAAAGTAGATGGTAAGATTTTTTTGATTTAATTAAACTAACAACTTAATATGGCATTACTACTTCCTGTAAAAGGCATTCATCCACAGTTTGGCGAAAATTGTTTTTTGGCTCCAAATGCCACAATAGTAGGCGATGTGCAAATGGGCAACGATTGTAGTGTATGGTTTAATGCCGTGGTTCGTGGCGATGTGCACAGCATTCGTATTGGCAATAAAGTAAATATACAAGATGGTGCAGTGATTCATTGTACGTATCAAAAAGCAGCCACTACTATTGGTAATAATGTTTCCATTGGTCATAATGCATTGGTGCATGGTTGTACGTTAGAAGATAATGTGTTGGTGGGTATGGGTGCCATTGTAATGGATCATGTCTTGGTAAAATCTAATTCAATAATTGCCGCAGGCGCTGTAGTGCTTGAAAACACTGTAGTTGAAAGCGGTTGTATTTATGCAGGCTGCCCTGCTAAAAAGGTAAAAGAAGTAAACCCCGAACAATTTGAACGCTTAGTAAAAGGCATTGCCGATAATTATTTAATGTATAGTTCGTGGTTTAAAAATGAATAATCATTTTCAAAAAATCACCAATCCCTCTCCGCTTTGGAGAGGGATTAAGGGTGAGGTTTCACTAACAAAAAGATTTTTTGAATATGAATAATTCTGCATTAATTTATACCGATGGCAGTTGTCATACACAATTAGAAATTGGTGCTTGGGCTTCAATAATTTTTGTTGATGACAAAAAAATAATATTGTCTGAAACCGTTGAAAACACTACACATCAACGCATGGAGTTGTTGGCTGTTATTTCAGCCTTACATTATATTTTGAAAAATTATGCTGAAATAAAATTGGTAAAAATTATTTCTGATAGCCAATATGTAATTGGATTGATGCGGCGCAAAGAAAAATTAACTGCCACCGATTTTAAAACCAAAGCCCAAAACGAAGTTCGTAATACAGATTTAGTAAAAGAATTATTAAGGCTTTCGGATATTTTTAAAATAGAATTTGAAAAAATAAAAGCACATCAAAAACAAACCGACATTACTAATTATAATATTGAAGTAGATAAACTTTGCAGAAATAAAGTAAGAGAAGCGGTGAAAAAAATTGAATCATAGCCAATACATTTTTTACATTTGAAATCACAATTTTAAAACAATGAAAATAATATCCTACAATTTAAATGGCATACGTTCGGCATTGGGCAAAGGCTTTGCACAATGGATAGAAGAAAATGATTTTGATGTAATTTGTGTGCAAGAATTAAAAGCTAATAAAGAACAAGTTGATACAACAATTTTCGATCATTTAGGCTATCATCATTATTGGCATTCGGCCGAAAAAAAAGGATATAGTGGCGTAGGAATTTTTTCGAAACAAAAACCAGATTTGGTTGAAATAGGCTGTGGCGTTGATGAATACGATAAAGAAGGTAGAGTAATTAAAGCATTATTTGGGGATGTGATGATTGTAAATACTTATTTCCCTAGCGGTAGCAGCGGCGATGTAAGACAAGATGTGAAGATGAAATTTCTGAATAATTATCTTTCATTTATTGCAGATGTAAAAAAGAAATATCCAAAATTATTGGTGGCTGGCGATTATAATATTTGTCATCAGGCTATTGATATTCATGACCCAAAAGGCAATAAGGATTCTTCAGGATTTTTGCCCGAAGAACGAGCTTGGATGGATGAATTTTTTGCAAAAGGATTTATTGATACTTTTCGTTATTTTAATCAAAGCCCTCATCAATACAGTTGGTGGAGTTTTAGAGCCAATGCCCGAAACAATAATAAGGGCTGGCGAATTGATTATATAAATGCTTCGGAAGGATTAAAATCGCAATTAAAAAGTGCGGCTATTATGCCCGATGTAAAACACAGCGACCATTGCCCTGTGATGTTAGAAATTGATTTATAAAGTAGCGTTTATTTTTTCCAATTTGCGATACTAAGATTTTTAACTCTTTTAAAATGTTCGGTATTATTAGTAACTAATAAAAAATTATTTGCTAATGCAGTTCCTGCAATTAAAGTGTCAGTGTGTCCAATCTCGTTTCCCTTTTTTCTTAATTCAGATTGTATAATCGCAGCCTGCTTTGCAGCAATTTGTGTTAACGGAATTACATTACACAGCTCAATAAAATCTTCAAATTTAGACAACTGCTTTTTAGCATCTTTATATAAAAGCCCGTTTACAATTTCATAATAAGTAATAACACTAATGTTGATGCTTCCATGTTTTGTTACATGCTCATCCACTTTATTTATTACATTAATATTGCCTTTCAAAAATTCTGAAAGAATATCTGTATCAATTAATGAAGATTTCATAAATCAATATTTCTATTAAAATTATTTGCTCTTGTTTGTTTGGTATGATGAACAAAATCGGAATAATCTTTTTCATTCATTTCATTAAACAAACCACTATAAGAAAGAATTTTACTTTTTGTTTTTTCTGATACAGCCGATTTTTGTTTAACTGTAAGTGCATGAACAAATTGATAAATATCTTCTAATTTACCTACAGGAACATCTTTCATCTCTTTCAGTATCGTATTTATTGTAAGCATATTAAATTGATTTAATCAAAGGTAAATAAAAAAGTTGCAAAAAAAGATGGGTTAAAGTTCGGCATAATTTGGAAAATTATTCAACTCCTTAAATTGTTTTTCTTCAAAATTAATTTCAAAAAAATGAATATCAATTCCATTGCACACCAATAAATATTTTACTTGCAGCGTTAAATTATAATTAGCTATTTGCGAAAAAACATCGCTTGTAAGTTTTATTTGCGGTGCTTTGCATTCAGCTAATATCAAGGGTTTAGAGTCATCGTTATATACTAAAATATCAAATCGTTTTTTTAAACCGTTTACATCAATTTGTTTTTCAACTGCAATTTTTGCCGAAGGTATTTTTATTTCATCTATCAAAAAATAAATTAGTTGTTGCCTTACTAATTCTTCGGGTGTAATGCCCACATATTTTTTTCGAATACAACAAAACAATTCTGCTTTGTTGTTTAGCGTTCGGGTTTTTAAGGCTGGATATGTAAACTTGAATTGCAATTTTAAATTTTGGTAAAGATTAAAAACAGATAGCAACAATCAAATTTTAAATTTTAAATTTACCATCTAAATATTTCGTTATGAAAACAAAAGAAGAAATTGTAAATAACTGGTTGCCACGATATACAGGTATGCCATTAGAAGAATTTAGTCAGTACATTTTACTCACCAATTTTTCAAACTATATTGATTTATTTGCTGAATTAACTGGTGCCGAAATTAGAGGAAAAGGAAGAGCTATGCAAGCAGCAACAGGCGAAGGTATTACGATGATTAATTTTGGAATGGGAAGTGCCAATGCGGCTACCATTATAGATTTGCTAAGCGCCATACATCCTAAAGCTGTAATGTTTTTGGGTAAATGTGGTGGCTTACGCAAAGGCCCTGGTATTGGTGGTTGGATATTGCCCATTGCAGCTATTAGAGGCGAAGGAACAAGCAACGATTATTTTCCGCCAGAAGTACCAGCATTGCCATCATTTGCTTTGCAAAAAGCTATCTCAACTACGGTTAGAGATAATGAATTAGATTATTGGACAGGTACAGTTTATACAACAAATAGAAGAGTTTGGGAATGGGATGAAAAATTTAAACAATACTTAACTGATATTCGTTGCCGAGCTATTGATATGGAAACGGCTACTGTTTTTACAGTTGCATTTGCCAATAAAATTCCAAGCGGTGCATTGCTTTTAATAAGCGATCAACCCATGACACCCGAAGGTGTAAAAACTGAAGCAAGTGATACAGTGGTTACCAGTAACTATGCCGATTTGCATGTTAAGATTGGTATTGGTTCGTTGAAACAATTAATTAATAATGGATACACAGTTAAGCATTTAAGATTTTAAAAAATAAATTTATTCGATGTGCGTTTGGTATAATATGACGCTTAAAAAAGCATACATTTTTAGATATAATTAATGAGTAATTCCTCTTTTTATTTTTCTTCAGATTCTATTCGTCAAAAAATTTCTTTTTGGTGTAGTGCTTTAATTTTAGCATCTATTTTTTGTAGTAGATTTTGTATAACCCTTGGTATGATTGGCTTAATAGCCAATGCAGTAGTACACCCCAACATTTCAAATCATTTCAAATCATTTTTTAAAGACCATCTTACTTGGTTGCTTACTGCTATATTCTTCATCACATTGTTAGGTTATTTTCAATCGGATAATGTAGGCTATTGGGCTGAAAGAGTAAGAGTAAAATTGCCTTTTTTAATTCTTCCGTTTGCCATTAGCAATTTATTTCCTATTGATAAAAAACATTTCAATAAACTCATTTTTATTTTTTGGATAAGTATTGTTTTGTATAGCATTTACTCTGTTTGCCATTTTATTTTTCATTACCATTTGGTTGTGCAATCATATGCTGCCGCACAAACATTATGGACACCCAAAGACCATATCCGATTTAGTTTGGCAGTGGCTTGCTGTGTATGGTTGGGCATTTATTTGTACCGAGTTGAGTTTTATTTAAAATATCCATCCGAAAAATATTTCTATTTTTTCATCAGTTTATTGCTCATCATTTATCTGCATATATTATCGGTACGAAGCGGATTATTGGGTTTTTATTTAAGTGCCATTTATTTTATTTTTTATTTTTTATTGATAAAAAAACAATGGAAACATGCATTGGTGGCTTCGGTAGTGGCTATTGCCATTTGTGGTATTGCCATTTTCAGTTCGCCCACTATTGCTACAAAAATTGGTTATATGCGATACGATATTGGCGAATATTTGAACGGTAAAAATGTACAAGGCAAAAGCGATGCAGGTAGATTAATGAGCCAAGAAATGGGTTGGGATGTTTTAAAAAATAATATTTTGATGGGCGTAGGAATTGGCGATGTTCAAGATGAAGTAAAAAAACAGTATGCTGCACTACACCCCGAAATTGAAGATAGTCAAAGGTTTGAACCACACAATCAATTTTTGTTTACCGCTGTTGGTGTTGGCGTTTTAGGAGCCGCATTCGTATTTGTTGCTATACTACTCATTTTTTTTCAGCATAAAAATTATAGAAAATGGATAGTGTCTTGTGTTTTTATTATCATGCTTAGCTCTTTCATTTCCGAAACCACATTAGAAATACAGATTGGTACAACCTTATTTCTGTTTCTTATTTTACTATTGCATTATCAATTTAAAACTTTGAATGAAATATGAAAATAAGCGCTGTAGTAATTACATTTAATGAAGAGCGAAATATTGAAAGATGCATCAATTCTTTGGTTGATATAGCTGATGAAATAATTATTATTGATTCGTTTAGCACCGATAAAACAAAAGAAATTTGCTTGCAAAAAAATGTAAAATTTGTACCTACAAAATGGATAGGATATGCAGCCACAAAAAACTACGGACATACCATTGCCCAAAACAATTATATACTTTCGTTAGATGCTGATGAAGCCATTTCGGAGGAATTAAAAAATTCAATTTTATCAATAAAAAATAATTTATTGGGTGCTTATGAAATGAACCGCTTAACTAATTATTGTGGAAGCTGGATTAAGCATGGTGGCTGGTATCCAGATAAAAAAATACGGTTGTTTAATAAACAAATTACACAATGGAAAGACTTGGTGGTACACGAACATATTGAATTTATAAAGCCCGAAAACATCACCTATTTACAAGGCGATATTTTGCATTATTCTTTTAACACATTAGCTGAACATAAATTAAAAATTGAAAAATATGCAAAGCTCGAAGCACAAAAAATTCAACATTTTTCTACTATAAAAATTCAAAGCAAAAAAATATTTTCGCCCATTGCTACTTTTATAAAAATGTATTTTATTAAGCTTGGATTTTTAGATGGTGTGGCAGGTTTTCATGTAGCCAAATTATCGGCTTATGCTTCATTTAAAAGATATGAAGAAGCCTTACAAATAAAAAAGCCTCGATAAATTTATCGAGGCTTTTTGTTGAATAATAAAAAAAATTATTTGCTTGCTACCGAATTAAAATTCATCAATTTTGATGCAGCATAAGATTCATATTTGCTTGAAGCTTCAGCCATAGAAATTGTTTTTACAACATTTCCTTTTGCATCAAAATAATTAATACCCACTGCTTCGTTATTTTCATTGGTGCTTATTTGCGAAATTTTAGTTGAAGTTGAACCATCTACATACGACCAACTTTTTTCCGATTCGTTAAATTTCATAAATGTGCTTTTACCAATTTTATCGCCACTCATAGCTACAATTTCAAATTGGTTTTTAGTAGCAATCATTTTGTATTGATTGCCATCTTTGCCTTTTACCAATTGCTCTTCACGTTGACCTTCGGTCATTGATAAAGGATTACTTCCAGTCCAAAATTCAAGAAGGTTTAATATTATAGCATCAACAAAAGAACAAATTTCATAAACAGGTACAATACAGAAAGCCCAAAAAACAATGTTCTGCACTACTTTGCTTGAAGATACTCCTTTGTTAAATTCATACACTTTTTTAGTTAACGAAAACGAACCAAAACAACCTGTTTGGGTAATTAATAAAAGTGCTAATGCTGAAAACATCAATGGTTTAGATGCTTTAGAGATAAATGTTTTGTTCATAATAAAATTAGTTTTGTTGGTTAAAATATATCCGCAATGTAGAAATTGTTTTTGAATTTCAAAAAAACAATAAATACGGTTTAATAATTATTTCACAAACCTTCTATTTTCAATTCATAAAAATAGAACACGGATAACACAGATTGTAATGATTAAAACGGATTTTAAAAATCAGTGAAAATCTGTTTTATCTGTTCAATCAGTGTTCTGTTGTAGTTCAAGAAACTAACAACAAGCTACCCAAAACTATTTCACTACTTCCCCATACAAATCAAAATCTTCGGCTTTCGTAATTTTTATTTTTGCAAAATCGCCCACTCGGCAATAATTAGTAGCAGCATCAATCAACACTTCATTGTCTACTTCGGGGCTATCAGCTTCACTTCTACCAATAAAATAATTCCCTTCTTTTCTATCAATTAAAACTTTTTGAATTGTTCCAACTTTTTGTTTGTTTAATTCAGCAGAAATATTTTGTTGAATTTCCATTAGTGTTGCAGCCCGTTGTTCTTTCACATCTTGCGGCACATCATCTTCAAATTTATGTGCACCAGTATTTTCTTCATGGCTATAAGTGAACACACCCAAGCGGTTAAATTTTGTTTGCTCTACAAACTCACACAACTTTTTAAAATCATCTTCCGTTTCACCCGGAAAGCCCACCAACATAGTTGTTCGAAGTGTGATGTCGGGAATTACATTTCTTATAGTGTTGATTAATTCAATTGTTTCGGCATTTGTAATTCCTCTTTTCATTCGTTTCAAAACATTATCAGCCGCATGTTGAAAAGGAATATCTAAATAGTTGCACACTTTTTTATTATCCCGAATCACAGGCAAAATATCAGTCGGAAAGCCCGTTGGATATGCATAATGCAAACGAATCCATTCAATGCCTTCCACTTCGCTCAATGCATCTAATAGCTCGGCTAATTTTCTTTCTTTATAAATATCTAAGCCATAATAAGTGAGTTCTTGTGCAATCAACATCAATTCTTTCACACCAATTTTTGCTAAATGTTTTGCTTCTTTTACCAATTCTTCGATTGGTCGAGAAATGTGTTTTCCTCTCATTAAAGGAATGGCGCAAAACGAACAAGTGCGATTGCAACCTTCCGAAATTTTTAAATAAGCATAATGATTGGCTGTAGTTAAATAGCGTTCGCCAATTAATTCATGTTTGTAATCTGCTCCTAATTTTTTTAATAAATTTGGTAATTCCATGGTGCCGAAAAACGCATCTACATTTGGAAATTCGTTGATTAATTCATCTTTGTAGCGTTCGCTCAAACAGCCTGTAACTATTAACTGGTCTATCTTTCCATCCGATTTCAAATCGCTGTATTCAATAATGGTATTGATAGATTCTTGTTTGGCATTGTCAATAAAACCACAAGTATTAATGATAACAATTTCACTTTCTTTTAGCTTGTTGCTTTCATGTTTTACATCAAAATTGTTGGCTTGTAATTGTCCCATCAGCACTTCGCTATCTACTAAGTTTTTCGAGCAGCCTAGTGTGATGACGTTGACTTTATTTTTTTTGAGTGATTTTGTTTTCATATTTTTTTGAACACGGATAACACCGATTGAGCAGATTGATTATAGAAAGAATAACAGAAATGAAGTTAGTTGAGAGTTAATTTAGTTCAAATTTTATTTGGAATAATTTATCATCAAAATGGCATTGAACAGCCTCACGAATGTTTGCTTTTAGTTCATCCATTGTTTCGCCTTCGGTAAAAATACTTTCGTTTAAACAACGAGTAGTAAGCCCACCATCTATGGCATCTTCAATAATAAATATTAATTCATTCATGCCTCAAAATTACTATAAAACTACAGAGAAATAAAATTTACTTTTACTTCATTATGCAACACACCAACTCACTCATTCACAGCACAAGTCCTTATTTATTACAACATGCACACAACC
>JBEEMV010000105.1:0-3735 GCA_041192505.1 Bacteroidota bacterium | reverse complement strand
GATTCATTTGCAAAATTATTTGGGTTGTGATAGTTTGGTAACGTTGAATTTGCTTGTAAATAATCCTTCAACAAAAAATATTTCGGCTTCGATTTGTTCGGGAAGTAGCTACAGCGTTGGTTCTTCTAGTTTTAATGCGACAGGCATTTATGCCATTCATCTGCAAAATTATTTAGGTTGCGATAGCGTTGTAACTTTGAATTTGGTGGTTGGTTCTTCATTTACCGCATCAGTTAGTATTACATCTTCAACACCTTCAACCATTTGTTTTGGCACACCAGTTATTTTCACTGCATCACCTATCAATGGGGGTTTACAACCCTCTTATCAGTGGTTAAAAAATAGTACCATTGTTGGTGTTAATGATAGTATTTATACGGATAGTTTGTTAGCCAACAATGATGTAATTAGTTGTAAAATGGTAAGTAATGGAAGTTGTGTTTCGGCAGTTCCAGTTAATTCAAACACTCTATCTTTTAATGTAAACCCTTTGCCAGCAACAGCTTCAGCTATGATTAATTCGCCATTATGCGAAGGCGGAAATTTAGTTTTGTTCACACAATATTTAGCAAATGCAAATTATACTTGGTCAGGACCAAATGGATTTACAAGCAACGCTCAAGCAATAATCATAAACAATGCAACGTCATTAATGAATGGTATTTATTCAGTTCACTCAACAGTTAATGGTTGTAGTAGTCCTACCTTTTCTGTTGTAGCAACTGTTCGTCCAATACCAGCAAAACCATTAGTGGACAATACTTTCGGTAATATTTTAAATTCATCATCTGCTACCAATAATCAATGGCTTTACAATGGCAATATTTTAATTGGGGCAACAGATAGTAATTATGTGGCGCATCAAAATGGTTATTATCAGGTTCAGGTTTCGAACAGTTATGGTTGCACAAATACATCCGATTCGTTGCTGTTAGCAAATGTTGGAATTGAAAATTTAGAAGAACAAGATGTAGTAAAAATATTTCCTAACCCATTTGCCAATAGTTTTAGTCTGGAATGTAGCATAGCCATAAATCGCTATGAAATTATTGCTTCCGATGGAACTATCATCAAACAATCTATCAATCCAGAACATAATACCAGCATTGACTTAAAAGATTTTCCAAGTGGTATTTATTATTTGCGATTGACAAAAGGCACACAAAATTTTACTTACAAATTGATTAAACAAAATCAGTAAAAAAACAGCATTATGATTTCTATAAAATCAAAATTGGTGGAGTTAATTATTGTGCTATTGTTTCTATCATTAATTTTTGGTGTATTAATTTATTACAACAAAATCGAAAAGAATATTAATGATAAAATTGAGTTTATGCAGCAAGTAAATTAATAGTTTACATATTCGAAATTGGTTCTAAAATATTGAGATATCTCCCACCCCATCAAAATCCTTCACAAAATGTGAAGGATTTTTTGTTTCAAGAAGCCCTAAAATATTTGACAAACGGGCATTTTTAACTACGATAGGATTGATAAGATTAGTTTAACTATTTACAATATATTTTTGAGTGTATACAAATGAAAAGATTTTACTTACCTCATTAAATACATTTTACCAAATCCGCTTTTAAAATATTTATCAACCGATGTATCAAAATGGTCGATGCTTTTATCTTTTAAATTAGTAACTACTCTATATAAATATAAACCATTGGCTAATGATTTACCATATTCATCAGTACCATCCCAAGCATAAGTTGTAATGTTGTTGCCAATATGCATGCCTTCACCCAATTCGGCCATATTAATTTCTTTTACTACTTTACCTGTAATAGTAAATATTTGAATTTTAAAATAAGTAGGTATTTCGCTACCTGTAAGTGTAAATACAAAATGTGTTTTGGTGGTAAATGGGTTAGGATAATTAAGCACATTGCTAATCATCGATTTATTAATTACTGTAAAACTGATATTATAATCAATAGCGCCGCTTTGGTTATTGCTTCTATCATGCCCTCTTACTCTTAAATAATAAGTGCCATCGGTAAATAATTGTGGATTAAGATCAATAGTGGCTTCATTATTTGTAGCCGCATTGGTAGCTGGTGTAAACCGTAGATTAGAATTAGACGGACTTTGAGGTACATAATTATTGCTGCCAGGGCTTTTCATCGTTACTTCAAATAGGCTTGATGAATTTAGCGCTAAGGTTTTATTTTCATCTTTTAGCTTAATTAAAATATGTGGCTTAGGGCTTACAATATCGCCATTAAGAATATGTGAGCCATCAAATGTAACATCAAGCAATGGGTTTACCTTATCGCTTGATACATAAAAATTTAATTTTCCTAAATTATTAAAATGATATTGCTCGGCTTTATTTTTTGAATCGTAAGGATTTATTTCGAACAAAAAACTATTGCGCCCTATATAATTATTGGTAGGAATACTAACCTGAAAATTAAGTGTATCGTATTTTAATAGCGGACGAAGTTTTACATAAAATGAATCTTTAAGATTATTATTTTTAATGATACTATACTTCATATAAAATGTATCCATACGTGTAATGCTTACATTTTTTACAGCAATTTTAAACTGCATGTTTTCGCCCTGCGCCAGTGTATCACTTTTAAAATTAAATGCCGAATGCATATCTAAAGCTACTTCGGGCAATGGCGAATAATTAATGCGCCAATATTGTAATTGGGCTGGCGTTCGATTGGTGGTATCTTTAGTTGTTAATCGCATTTTTAAATATGGATATTGCGAAGCACTTACCCAATTAATATTAAAGCTTGATGTGGCTTGAATATTATTATGATACAATACTGTTTCGTTGTTGTTTATATCTACACCTATCAACTCAATTGAGGTGGAATCGGTGCTAGGCGATTCTAAGGCAGAATAGCTCCAACTCATATTCGTCCATGATGTAGCTGGGCCAATTAAAGGTGTAGTAATAGTGCCTTGAAACCATTTGCCCGAAAAATAAAATGTGGTATCAATTAATCCGCCAACGGTAGATGCTTGTACTTCGTTGGTTATAAAACCATGTGCACCTTTTTTACCAAATAATACATAGGTTCTAGAGTTGGTCATGGTATCAATAACGGTGGTATGAAATACATTATGAAATGTATTGCGCAATGATGGTCCTAAATTTTGTGGCGACCATTTATTGATACTATACATTAAAACATAATAACCATTGGGCACAAAATTATTTAAAAAATTATCTAAATAAGTGCGCTGTGTACTATCGTCGGGTGCTATATCATACGTTAATCTATGCCATGTGGTGGGTGTAATATGCCCACTTGTAAGGTATTGAAAAATAGGAATTTGCTGTACACCACAAGTATAATCACCTTGTTGCGCATTAGGTGTGTTGTACCCGTTTTGAATAGGTGTGCCTAATAAAGAATCGAAAAGCATAATATTAAAACCACCGTAAATGCCTGCTGGGCCGCCATACATGGCATACGGAATACACGAACCACCATTATTTAATTTTGTATAATCTAAATAAGGTGCTACATCGGTGCTAGTACCATCGCCATAATCTTTAATTTTTACTGCTCGTTTGTTGGGTGAAAATTTGAATACTCGGGTTGCCGAATCAATAAACATGGTAAACGCTTCATCTTTATTAAATTCATAAAAATGCGATTGATCCCATCCTGCCGAGCTGCCATCAATAAATGTAAACGATGTATGATGCCAATTAATGGTATGATTGCCATAAATAGTATCTACGGCTACTCTCCA
>JBEEMV010000104.1:0-7170 GCA_041192505.1 Bacteroidota bacterium | reverse complement strand
GGATTAATGAGCAGAATCTTATTCTAGCTACCAGCTTACTAGGCAATATGTTATATAAGCAAAAAGATGCGATTGTAACACCAACCTATTTACGCTGGGTACAACAAACAGCATTAGCTCGACCAATTGTATTAAATGTAGCAAATATAAGATTTGCAAGTAATTTTGAAGCAGGTATAAATTTACTTTACCAAGTATTACAATGCTATTGCCCAGCTATTTGGACACGGTTTTTATTAAAATTCCCTAAAGATAAGGTACAAGATATTCATATTTATGATGAACCATTAATTAAAGGCAAAATGATTTTAGTTATTGAAAAAATTTGGAATATGATTATAAAAAAAATAGCTAATAGTTAAGCCAAGATAGTAGATATATATTTGAATTGAGCGTGGAATTGTAAGATATAATCTCCCATAAAAATATAGGAGATAATTTTCATATTTTTATTATAATGTTTCAGAAAATCCACCACCGAATAGATTTTTAGCCCCATCAATCATACCTTTAGGATCTGTAGGATCCATAAGGCTCATTGCATTTGTGGCAGTATATACAGCTCCATTAAGACCACCTTTAAGACCACCTAATAATGCGCCGCCAATATCGCCTTTTTGAGCTCCCCTATCAATACCATCAGCAGCTCCAGAAATTACATTACCAAGCCCTGGTATAACATGACTGATTCCTTTACCAATATCTACAAATACCTGCCCTACATCGCTTCTTGTTGTTCCATCTTCTCTAACATATTTATCATTTGTCTGTTTCAAGCGTCCACCTTCTGTACTATCAGCTACAAATTGCCTACCATGCCTTATATAATTAATTGCTGTAGAGGCCTCTGTTCCATCACGAATATCTCCATCTTTAGTAACACCGCTTAAACTACCATTTCCTTCTTCCTCTCCCCTGTCATTTCCATTTTTTGATTTACTATGATCAGAATATTCTAATAATTGTCTAAATTTAATAGCTGAGCGTGCAGCTTTTTCTGGATCTTTCTCTGTTTCCCAATCCCCAAATTTTTCTTTTGCACCTGCTTTTAACTCTTTTATATCTTTTTGATCACCTAAATTTTTACAAATTGGGCTTTCATCTAAAATATCTTTTGCAGATTTTGTTTTGCCATCAGCAGTTTTATACTTATTATCAATTGGCTCATCACCTTTTGGTTTACCCTCATCTGGCAATGGAAATTCTGGTTGAGCTTCTTGCTCAGGTTGAGCTGCCTCTTGAGTACCACCACCTTTTTGAGATGCAAGCAGAATTAAACCAAGTTTTTCTAAAGGGCTTAATTCTTGCCCTCCGCTACTAAAATCCCCAGATTGTCCAAATGGATTACCTCCACCTGCTCCTAAACCTGTGAACATACTTGTAGGATTTTGTACAATGTTCATTAATTGGGTTAATGGGTCGGGTTGCTGAAGTAAACTTGTAAATGGGTTTGTAGCACCAAGTAGTAGGTCTGACATACTACTCTCCTTATGTGTAATATACATAATTATGTATATTTGAAACTTATAAGGTTCATAATATAAAAAGAGTTATATTATTATTGTTGCTTTTTCGTACTTTCTGCTTTTATGCTTGCATTTTGTGCTACTGACTTTGATGTTTGCAAAACTTTTGCCATAATATTGCTACCATCTGTATTTGTATATTCATCTGAAACTTCTTGCGTTTTACTAAGGTCAACTTCAGCAGCTTTAAGCTCGCGAATAAGCCTATATACAAATGCCACAGCTTTTAGCGTTGTACGTGGTATAGAACGATTTACAGAACCATCTGCATATAATGTACGAGCTAACCAAATATAACGTATTACGGGGATATTATTTTCTTGGGCAACTTTAATCATTTCTTGAGCATTTTCATCTACACTACGTGCTAGTACAATTGGTAAGGGGTATCTATCTGGTTTATAGCTTAATGCAACAGCATAATGGGTTGGATTAACTACTACGGCATCTGCTTTTTTTGCAGGGGTTGGGTCTTCACCAAATACAATTTCATGAGCAAATTGTTTGCGCTCACCTTTAATATGCGGGTCTCCTTCACTTTCTTTATGCTCGTCTTCTACCTCTTTATCACTCATGCGTAATTGTTTTTTGTGGAAGTATTTTTGTATAGCAAAATCTAGTACAGCCAACGGTAAAAATACCATTAATGTTTTTCGCTCAATTGTTTTAAATACCTCTAAACTTGATTCATATATCCCTTCTAAAGTACCAACAGGCAATAATACTAAAGTATATAAAACTGAATAAATTGTGGTATAAATAATATAAGCAACTATCATTGCTTTAATTAAATTTGAGCCAAAATTAAATAAATTACGTCCTGTAAACATTTGCTTAAGGTTAGTTACAGGATTAAATTTACCAAAGTTTAATTTTAATACTTCTGGTGTGAACATAATTCCAACCTGCATCCATGTACCCACAAGACCGCATAACATACCAACACCACAAGCAACAATACTGCTTATTGCAAAAAATAATACACATTCCCATAAAATTGAACCAAATGCCATACGAAAAGTTATGTCTTCATTAATATATTTTAATGAATTATTTAGAATAGATCCAAAAGCATCACGCCATGTCTTTTCTGCCATATACACAACTTCAAATACTACTAAAGTTACAACTAAGTGAACTATATCTTTACTTACACTTACTTGCCCCTTTTTTTTGGAATCTTCTAGGCGCTTATCCGTGGGTTCGTGCTTTTTATCTTCACTCATAATTTATTTAGGTATTGATTATGCAATTATTATATTTAATACAAGCATTCTATTTATTGTAACTCTTTATATACTTAGTTTGATTACGCAGGCTTTTGTTTAATTATCATCATAATATCTTTTACTAAATTAAATTCATGCCCCATTACATATACTAATGTATGTATTCCTGCCATTAAAATAAATAGTGCTAATAAGCTTTTTACTGCAGGTGTTGCCGTATTTACATGAATCTGTGGAGCGTAAATACTAATTAGTCCGAATCCAAATTCAACTAATAATAATACAACTACAATTGGCGATGCATAAATAATAGTAGATAACATCATATTATTGAATCGAGTTATAATTAAATCTAATCTAATTGCATCTAAT
Organism: Bacteroidota bacterium; assembly: GCA_041192505.1. GTDB lineage: Bacteria > Bacteroidota > Bacteroidia > Chitinophagales > CAIODY01 > CAIODY01. The sequence goes on along the minus strand of JBEEMV010000104.1, from coordinate 4,043 downwards.
GGTGGTATAGGGTTTAGTGCTGGCCAAATTACATAACTATCCATTAAATTTGAAAAGACATTTGCAAGTATGCCCATTTCTAGAAAAATCATGACACCAAATCTTTTAATTATCTCACCTGTTGGTAATGAATCTGGGTCACTACCCGGACTATTTGGAAATTGGCTATTACCACGTTGGGTATCAATAATTACACCAATATTTTGTAAAATCCAAAATGGCATACTAATTAATAAACCAATTACCATGCCGATTAGTACTTCTTTGGTTAAAAGCCATAGTATTTCTATTGGAGCTAATGGTCTTTGTCCTAATTGATAATATACAAGAACTGCTACAGGTAAAGACATTGCAATGGCTACTGCAACTCTAATACGCATAGGGTTTGTAGTACTAAAAAATACTGGTAACTGCCTTATACTCATTAATGTACGTGGCAATGCCAATGCTAATGCTAGCATGGCTGAAAACAAAAGATCCATGGCTTGTGGATTCATATTTAGCGCCCAACACCAGGAATAGCTTCTAATATACCTTTAGTAAAAATAATCAATTGACCTGCAACCCAACTACCTGTAACCGTTACAGTAATACTTACGGCGACTAATTTTACAAAAAATGGTAATGTTTGGTCTTGCAACTGCATCAATGCCTGCATAAGAGATACCAATATACCCACAACTGTTGCAACAATTAATGCAGGAGCTGACCATATTGTTATATACCATAATACTTGTTGAAAGTATCCGATTGTATCCATTATTTTTCCTATTTATATTTTATAAGTATAATTTATTATATTTTTAGTATCCAAATAATATCTAAAAGTTAGTATTATTTAAAAATAACAACTATAAATATGAAGATACTAGATTTTGTAGTAACTTACCCCACCCATCTACAGCTACAAATAATAGAATCTTTAAAGGAAGTGAAACTGTATTTGGTGAAACCTGTTGCATACCCAAAGCCATTAAAATATTAGACATAATCAAATCGATAATTACAAAGGGTAAAAAGATTAAAAATCCTATTTCAAAACCTCTTTGCATTTCTGATACTACAAATGAGGGTATTAGAATAACAAAGTCTGTAGCTTTTGCCTCTTTTGCAATATCTGGCGGCCAAATACGTTTAGCAGAATCTAAAAAATATACGGTTTGATTAGGCTGAGCATACTTAATCATAAAATCACGAAGTGGCTCTAAATAATAAACTACCTTTTTAAACTGCTCACCCATCGGAGTATTATTTTCTACTCTAGGTAAAACAGATGTACTACTAGGTAAATTTGGAGATATTTCTGTAGGACTTAGTCCATTTACTTCACTTGCACTTGGTTGATGCATAACTCTATCCCCAATTTTTTGCAAAGTTGGCGACATTACAAACACTGTCATACACAAAGCAATTGCTTGTAATACCATAGTAGGCGGTACTTGTTGTACACCCATTGCATTACGTGTTAATGTTAAAACAATTACAAATTTTAAAAAACAAGTAGTTATCATGATTCCTAATGGAATTAATGATAGCATGCCTAAAAACAGCATCATGCTGACGGGATCCATTGCACTAAATGAAGAGGTCATATTTTTATTCCAATTAGAATTTATGTAAAAATCATTTTTAGCTATATTTAAGTATATAAATAGCTATCAATAAGATACTAAATAGTTAAATATTATTAGTAAAGTAGTAGTAATCTAATAAAATTAATAGATTAATCTTTTTCTAATTTTGTGATTTGAACACCAATTTTCCCATCAATTTCTATAACATCACCCGTACCAATTAATTTACTATTTGCATAGATATTTACTTGTGCAGGTGTAGCTTTATGCAGTTCAATTACACTACCTTCTTGTAATTGCATTACATTTGCAATGGGCATACGTAGAGTACCTAAACTAAAACTTAAGTGAATTGGCACATTTCCAAATGGATGAGCTGCATCTTCTTGTACATCATTTACATTTTGTTCTGAATCATCTATATCAGTTTGAGTTTCTTCATTTTGCTCTTGATATTCTTGTTCTGATGAATCAGTATTAGTGTGTTCGGCATTGAATTGATTTAATTCATTATAATTATAGTCAAATTCTCCGTATTCATTCGTTAATGTTGATTCTTCTTGATTCCATTCTTCTTCGTCTTGATTTTCTGTATATGGTTTGTCATTCATATTATTATTCCATGCCTGAAAAATTAATGTGTTGTCATGATATGTTGCTAGCATAATAAAACTACCTAGTTCTATATTACCAACTCCATCTAAATTAAAATTATTATTATTTACTAGAATTATATTGCCACACACTAATTTTTTATAATCAGTATATTGTAATTTTTGCTTACCTAATAAAATGTTTTTGACAATATCTAAACTATCAATATTAAAACTATGTTTGCGAATAAATTTATATTTACTAAATAATTTTATCCAAGTTTCAATTGTTGTATATATGGTTTTTGAGCTAAATCCATGTAAACATAATGCATTATATTTATTCGTATTTATATAATGATGAAAGCTTAAGCCTGTTATTTCTAAAGGAAATGCATCTGTTGGTAAATTTTCTAATGCTCTTTCTAATAACCAGTTTTGCGTATCTTCATCTTCATGTTCAATATGAATTGAAGTTAATTTTTGTATCCAAGACATACCATTATGAATATAAAATATACCATATTCAGTATGAATTCCAATATAATGTTCAGCTTTTTGTGAGGCATTAATATTTAAAACATTTATCTGCTTATCTTGCCAAATAAATGTCTTTTTTAATAAAAACTGATTAAATATTAGTTGTTGCTTACTAAGATGCGGTGTCTGAAGAATGCTTACATTTAGGTTATGCTGAAACTTATTCGATTTTCTTTTAAATAACATATTCAATACCTAAACTAACATCTAAATTTAAATCTTTACCTACATTATCTTCAATACTAGATTGGTTTTTACTCATCCAATCATATGCATTTTTTTCTTTAGTAGAAATATCAAACTTAAGATTTTTTCCGCTTGCACTAGTTTGCACTTTAAATGTGCCTAATTTGGGCAATGTTACTTCAAAATTATGTTTATTATGATTATCGCTTAATGCTTGGCAAAACTCAGTAGTATGAGTTTTTTCTGCTTTACCTGCTTCAACCACATTTTTATTTTCAACATCTTTTAAGCCATCACTTTTTAATGTGTCTTTTTTTTCTTCATCTTCTTGTTGGTTAAATTGCTGATTATTTTTTTGTTGCTCTTGCAAAGCATTTACCATAAAGTTCTGATTTTTATTATCACCTTGCAATAAAGATTCAAACATCATGGCATCTTTTTGTTCATCATTATCACGAGCTTTATTAACTTTATATTTATTATGTAAATATTTTGTATTTGTGCTTTGAGCATTCGTTGAACTTGTTGATGGCTTAGTATTATTAGTACTTGATGTTGTTGCATTAGTTTTAGTTGACATTATATGCCCCCGTTTTCATTCCAAAGTGTTTCTAATAATGCCAGCTTTTCTGTTTGAATTAACATTGCATGGCACTCTTGTTTTGCATGTTCAAAATTTTGCTTATGTGTAAGCCAATCTTGTATATAAGTATAATACGTATTATATGAATCTTGCGAATATTGGCGTAGTAATTTTACCTCATCTACCCAACGAGTCAAACCTTTTACATTAACATCTAAAAATAAAAACTTATGTTCAATAATTGGCTCAAGTATTGCGTAGTATAAAGCTTCTTGTATAGTTTGGCTTAAACCTTCATTTAATTTTATGCCATTATCCTTTAAATCTCTTTGTGCTTGTTGCTTGGCTTTTTCCAATTGCATAAGTCGATTTTTACGTATAGCTTCAATTTGTTTTATACGTTTATCAAATGGCTCTGAATTATCTAACTCTTCCTCTAAAGGATGTCTTTTTGCATTAAATGGATTGAACATAATTATCTTATATTTAGTTAACTAATAAATCGTTAATAATTAGTTAACATATTGATAATATTAAACTATCTTTCCGTTAAAAACTTATCATTAT
>JBEEMV010000103.1:0-5468 GCA_041192505.1 Bacteroidota bacterium | reverse complement strand
AAACGGTTTACAACCGTTAGGAATATCAATATAAGCATAACCAAAGTGCCCTGTTTGAGCACAATCGGCGGTGGTAAATACCATTTGAATAATATGCCCCACTTTCGATGATAAGTTTACGGCCACCGGAATCCAATTTGAACATACTGTATTTGAAGCTCCTGCAAACCAACCTGGATATAAATAAACACTATCTAATGTAGGCAACCATTGAATAAATGAAGCACAATCCATTTTAATAGGAGTTGGATAGGTAGCCGCTGGTGTTCCAATATCATAAACAGCAAAAGCTAATCTTGGTCTATCTATTCTGGTATGATGAGAGGTTAAGCTAATATCTTCCATTACCGCAGCATATCTATATATTAACGATGAATTTACGCCAGTAACTAAAAACTGACTGATAACTCTTTCGGCATGTGCATTTCTTTCAGCATTGCCTAATTGTAATGAATAATTATTGCCAGAAGCCGGGCATACCATTGGTAAGCCACTAAATGGATCATTAGGCCCAGGATTATTAGACGAACCAGCCGAACTAACAATCTTAATCGTGTTATGACGGGATGAGTTTGTATTGTTAATTTGCTTATTAGGTCCTAACGAATTACAAACTTGCAAAGCTAAGTTTGCTAAACCAGGATTGCCATAACATGATGGCGAAGCCCCAAAACAGCTTAGCGCTGCTGAATTACAATTAGTTGTATCAATATATGAGCGCCAGCCAGTAAGATTATTTAATTCAAACCCAATATTTTGAGGGCATTGAGCAAACAACGAACTGGTTGATGACAAAAGAAAAAATAAAAGGAATAATTTTCTCATTTTTTTAGTTTTTTAGTTTTAAAGATTAGCGGCCGCCTTGAGTTTTCAAATTAGTAATTTCGATGTTATGCTGCTTAAAAGTATTAATAATTTCAACGCTTTTATTTAATGGAAAATTGCCATCAATATATATTGTAAAAAACGAACAATCATCGCCAGGCATATTAATATCTTTAAAGCCAGCAGTTGTAAATAAATCCTTTACCAATTTAGTCATATTTATTTTAGATTTATCACCCGTTTCAATTTTATAAATCAAAACATTACGATAATCTACATAAGATTTTTCAGCAATATTTACTTTTATTGGTTTATTTACTTGTGCAAATGTTGATGCTGAAAAGATGAGCATCATTGCTATGATTATGTATTTTTTCATTTTTAATATATTGTTGAACATGATGAATTTGATATGATGATAAAAATTTAGATACTTGATTATCCAGCTTACAAATTATTTGGTTTCAGTAGGAATATTTGTGATTTCTAAATTGTGTTTTCTAAATGCTTGTAATAATTCTGGCGATTTTGCTAAAATCATATCCATAGCAACATAAATTACAAATCGGGTATGCGCCCCATTTACTGATGATTCTTGCAATTCTTTAAAACCCTTTACTGCTTTCAAATCAATAGCTAATAATTTTAAATCTACTTTATCTGCTCCAATTGCTTCAAAAGCATATACTCTCCATTGTCTTACAGGATTAACTGATTTATCAATCACTTGTAATTTTTGAGTTGTATTTTTTTGTTGAGAAAAAGCTGAAAAAGCTAAGCACAAGCTGAATAGGAATAAAAAAACTTTTTTCATGATATAATATATTTTAGTTGTTTGATTGTTTAAGTTTTTATTGATGATACAAAAATTGATATTTTTTCTTTTATTTACAATTACAATATTAATGCATTCTACTCACTCATTTTACCTGAGTAATGTAACGTTGCCTTTTTTGGTTTTTATTTTTCCTTTACCATCAATTACAGTAATATTGTATAAAAACACACCTGTTTCTTGAATTTGCCCTGCAAAAGTTCCGTCCCATCCTTGTGCATTCAAATCAGTAGTAGAATAAACTAATTGCCCCCAACGGTTATAAATTTCAAACACCGAAAGTTTTGCAAATTTTCTATTCAACAAAAAGAAATTACTGTTTTTTTGCTTCTGCCGAGTTAGGATGAAATGCTGATGGAACAATTATTTCAGGACATTCTGAATAGCTAATCCATATCGAATCAAGGTTGCCACAGCCTACATCGTTGGCTGTATTTAAATATACCCAACAACTAGAATCGGCTGTAAACACAGGATCGGCACAAGTTGTACAAGAAAACAAGCCTACATTGTTTTTTGATGACCAAGTAATATTTTTAACAGCAAGATCACTAATAAAATGTAGTTGAAATGAAGTATGTAAGCAAGGTTGAACAGAATCGGCTAATTGTATTTGAAAAGGCTTAGCAATGTTTACTATCATTTGATCGGATACGATACAACCATTTAAACCTGTCATACTTACTGTATAAGTAGTAGTTGTAATGCCTTGCGCCATAGTGGTATCAGTATATGGATTGAATACCCCAAAATTAGGTGTCCATGTATAATGATAATCTGGAGCTGGAGCATCACAATAATCAAAAGTAGCATCAGGTCTAGAAAAAATTGATCCGGGAAAATTATTTAAACTACATCCTGTAAATGCATTATTATAATCTTCATCAATTACCGACATGGAATTAGCAGTAGATGTTACCATTACATCATCAGCTACATCTGTTATAGTGTTATCAAAACAAACTTCTACTAATAAGCTTGAAATACCATCCCAATCAAAATTGGTATTTAATTGAAATCTATTCATACCTAAAATACTTGAATAGGCATTATTGGTATATACAGTAGTTAAATTAGAAGAGTTTACAAAACCTGATATAGATTGCAAATTCGAACAGCCCATTTTTATTGTAAAATTAGAAAACGGAATAGTTGAATTTTTGGCAATTACATTAAATGCTATTGATGTAATAGTTGCTCCGCCAATCATTCCTGCGGCATTCATATCTGCTTGGTTATATAAAAATTGCATTCTTGCATCGGTAGGAAATCCATCAAATGGTGATGGATAAGTTGTACTATAACTAGCCAACCCTACGGTATTTGTTTTGCCACCATTACATGGAGTATTATTTGCTCCACAATTAATACTGGTTAATGGTTTTGGACCATAGCCAGTGGCTATTAAATTAACTAAATTTCCGCCACACACTGTTGTATCGGGTGCTGCTACTACATAGTTTGAATGATCAATTACGATTGAAAAATTTTCGTTGCCTGTACATACACCATCAGTAATATTTAAAGTATAAGTAATATCTGAAGTTGGAGAAGTTACCGTTGGATTGGGTATTGTAGCTGAAGATAAAAAAGTAGATGGACTCCATGAATACTGTGGATTTAATAATGCATCAGTACAAATTCCTACACGTAAATCTGGCAATTCGAATAATGCACTTGGAAATCCACCATTTAATGTACATCCATGAGCTGTTGCACCAAAACCTGATTCATATAACATAGAAGTGTATGGCATAATACTATTTTGAACAAAATCTACACCCCCTGCCGAACCACTACCCGGAATATCAAAACAAATTTCAACTACCATATTACTAATGCCATCATACATAAATCTATCGCTTAATAAAAATGTGTTCCAACCTGGTGATGTAGTATATGAACCATTTTGATAAACAATATACATTCCGCTAGTTACATAGCTGGTTGTTAAAGCGTTAAGATTTGTACAACCCATTTTTATTGTAAAATTAGTAAACGGCGATATACTAGTTTTATTTAAAATATTTAATGCAATTGAATTAATTAATCCGCCATATATACCTACTGAATTAAGATATTGCTTAGTATATAACATTTGCATACGCATATCTGAACTCCATCCATAAAATGGAGTATTATAAGATGATGTTGAGCCTTGCATGGATGAAGTAATATCAACTAATGCTAAAGATGAATTGCAATTTGAAGTAGTTGTACCACAAAATGGTGGATGTAATTTAATATCTAATTGTTGAGAAGTTCCAGGGCAAATAGTGTCTTTTCCCATTATACTAATAAATGGTGTTACACCGCCAATAAATACAGTTACGGTATCGCTAAGCTTACATAAGTTAGCTGTTTGAACCGAGAAAATATAATTTGTTTGAACTTGTGCAGTTACTGTTGGATTAGTAATGGTAGAATTTGATAATGCAGCCGAAGGTGTCCAACTATATGTGTATGGTGCATATGTAGGGTTTGCTGTACCATTTAAATTTGTAACAGTATATTTACAAACAGTAACATCTTGTCCAGCATTTGGATTTAAAGGCGGTGCTGGATTTATTACAATAGTATGGGTAATTGTATCTGAAACACATGATAAATCTGAATGTACAATTAAACTAATTGTGTAAGTACCAGGTTTGGTAAATGCATGAGTAGGATTTTGTAACGAACTGACATTGTTGAGTGCTGTAGAATATGGATCACCAAAATCCCATTCCCATTGTATAATAAACGAGCCTTTAACATGAGTTTTACTTGAATCAATAAAATTAACATCCTCTCCAACACAACCTGTAGGCTTAAAATGAAAATAAGCATTGGGTTTTGGCAATACATGTAAGGTATCAAAAATAGTAACAGCACAGCCAGCAGCAGCACCGTAAGGCAACAATGTTAAACTATAAATCACTGAGGTATCTGGCGATACTACTCGGATACTATCCAACGGGCCAGCATAAATTGGTGGTGCACCAGTTCCTACTGTATCAAATACATAATTTGCAAAACCTGGTGGCGCAAAAATATCAGCAAAAGTAGAACCAGGGCAATATCCATTCAATGCTTCTAATTTATTACCACATACAATATCAATATAACAATACGCAAAATGACCACCAAAACTACAATCGCCAGTTGCAAATTCTAATGTAATAACTTGCCCAACCAAGGATGATAAATTGATGGCAATAGGATTCCAGTTAGAACATACAGTGCCTTGTGGATCGTTAGGCGCTGCAAACCAGCCTGGATAAAGATTTAAACTATCTAATGGTGGCGTAGGAATAGTGAAATTTGCACAACCCAATGGATTACCATTTTGATCTTTTGCTACTGCCGAAAATCGTGGTTGATCGGCTGGTGAATGCCCACCATTATTCAATACAGCCGCATATCTAAATACTAATACTGAATTAGCCGCTGTTACATTTATTGCTATTCTTACCCGTTCAGCTTCCGAACCTGTAAGATCATTTCCTAACTTAAATGATATATTGCCAAATCCTAAATTGGGGCATACTACTGGCAAATTACTATAACAATCAACCCCGGCAGTACATTGCCCACCATAAGTGAATGTGTTATTTACCACTTCTACCCTACCCGGAATTTGAAAATTAATACCCTGCAACCAACATGCATTTATGGGGCAGCAGCCAATAACACCGCAAGTAGTTGGATCACTAATAAATGTTTGCCACGATGATAAATTATTGGATTCAAAGCCAACATTTGTAGGACATTGCGCCTTTGACGCAGTAATTTGAGAAAAGAAAGCAAGCGCTGTAAAACAAATACA
>JBEEMV010000102.1:0-5071 GCA_041192505.1 Bacteroidota bacterium | reverse complement strand
CGGGTAATAAACCAGGGGAAAAGCCAGGGCAAAAACCTGGTGGTAAAGAAATGGGTGGCGGTGGACAAAGTAATCAAGAAAGTAAAAACGGAAAAATAAGTAATAAGGAAGGAACAAGCAGCAAAGAATTTGCGGAAATGGCAGCTAAGCAAGCCGCTATACGCAAGGCTTTGCAGCAATTTGATAAAGAGAATAATAAAGATGGAAAAAGCAAATATGGTAATTTGCAACAGTTGGCAAAAGATATGGAACGCAACGAAACTGATTTGGTAAACAAACGATTAACCGCTGAAATGTTGCGCCGCCAACAAGATATTGTAACCAGATTATTAGAAGCCGAAGAAGCCGAACGCAAGCAAGATCAAGATAATAAACGGGAAAGCAAAACGGCTGAAGATAAGCAACAGCCAATGCCTCCAGCTTTGAAAGAATATTTATTGAAACGGCAAGCAGAGTTAGAATTATATAAAACTTTACCGCCTAATCTTCGCCCCTATTACAAACAAAAAGTAGAAGAATATTTTAAAAATATTAAGATGTAGGTAATAATAATTATGGAATTGCTTACACAATTTCGTCCTATGTTTTTCGTTGTTTATTAAATCCTTATTTTTTTGAAAAAAATAATCCTATTCATTTTTACTGTTTGTTTTTTTTCTATTTCAAATGCACAGCGAACATCGTATTTGCAATTAAATACAATTGAGTTATTTAAGCGCATTGAAGCCGAACCTTTAACTACTAAATATGGCGGCGTTACGGCTGTAAAAGTGGTGTATTGCCTTGCAACAAAAGATGTATATTTTTTAGATTCAAAACTGTATCGGTTTCATTACGATTTTTGTTTTAAAGAATTAGGCGAATCGGGCAGTTTATATGATTTTAATAAAGCCAATTATTCGCCAGGCAGAAACAGAGAATATGTATTTGCTACCGTAAATCGTTATCCAACTCAAAATTTTTATACCTTAGAATTTGCTTGTACCGAAGCCATTTGCAGCGATGATATTGCTTGTTATAATGCTGTTGTAAAAAATAGTTTTTGTAAAAATCTTAAATTTTTTGTTGCTACTGATAAACAATTAGCTGCTTTTCAAAACCTGCATACAACTACGCCTTATGCCCTGCCCGATGAGGTTTATAAAGGATTAATTTATCAGCCGATAATAGAAAAAGAATGTTTTGGCTACTTAAAAAAAGTAGATGTACAGCAAATTGATAAAACAATTATTAAAGCCGAAGATATTTTATTAACCAACGGAACACCTTTTCAAGTGCCTGTGGTAGCAGGTATTATGACTACCTCTTTTCAAGCGCCATTAAGCCATGTTTGTATTTTATCGCAAAATAGAAAAACACCTCTAATGGCTTGTAAAACCTTGTGGAATAATGCTTACATAAACTCGTTGGTAGGCAAACCTGTTTATTTAATAATTAGGCAAGATTCATTTTCTATTTCATTAACTACTGATGAAAGAGTGAAAAAATATTTTGCTCAACAAAAAAAGAAATCGTTAAAACCTATTGAGTTAAAAAGAAATTTATCGGTTGATAGTATTGTAGATGCTCGAAAGCTAAGCTACGCCAGTGTTAGCTTTGCAGGTGGCAAAGCCAGTAATATGGGCGAATTATTTAAAACCACTTCAATTGGTGTGATTGATAAAATTAATTTGCCCGAAAAACCATTTGTAATTCCATTATATTTTTATGTGCAGCATTTATCTAAAAATAATATTGATAGGATGGTTAATGAATTGTTGCAAGATTCCGTTACACTTGATAATGATTCGTTATTGCGATTGCAATTAAAAAAAATCAGAAAAGCCATTACCAAAGCCAAGCTGGATAGCAGTTTTTTAGCTAAACTTACTTTTAGATTACAAAAAAATTATACTACTAAAAGTTTTCGTTTTCGCTCATCAACCAATGCCGAAGATATTGATGGATTTAATGGCGCAGGATTATATGATTCGAAAACAGGAATTGTGGGCGATAGCAGTAAATCTATCGAGCATGCTATTAAAGCCGTATGGGCAAGCACTTTTAGCGAAAGAGCATTTAAAGAACGCCGCTATTTTAACATGAATCAAAAAAATGTGGCTATGGCTTTATTAGTTCATCCTGCATTTGGTACCGAAAATATAAATGCTGTGGCTATTACAAAAAACTTATACAGAAGTGATTATCCAGCTTATGTAGTAAATCTACAAAAAGGCGAAACGCCTGTGGTTGGCTCACCTGATAGTGTAACCTACGAACAAATAATTTTGTATGACAAATCGAATGATGAATTAAACAACAATATTGTGATAGAATATTTATCGTATAGCAGCTTAAATAACAATAAACCATTATTGAACAATAAGCAATATGAAGAGTTATATAATACACTTCATGCTATCAAAAAATATTATTTCTATAAAATTCCACAAATAAAAACAGGCGATTATTATGATTTTGCAATGGATGTAGAATTAAAATGGATGGGTATTGATAACAAATTGGTGGTAAAACAAGCCCGAGTTTATAATCATTAACAATGTTAAGATAGATTTTACTCTATAAAATTACATACACTTTCGAAAAAGAAAAAAGTCTTATAAATTTTACATTTATAAGACTTTACATGATTTGTGACTCCGTCAGGAGTCGAACCTGAAACCTTTTGATTCGTAGTCAAATACTCTATCCAATTGAGCTACGGAGCCATTTTTCTAATGGGCTGCAAAAGTAATAATTTGATTTTAAAAATCAAGAAATTGCAATGCTTTTTTATCTAAAAATATTCAATCGTTTTAAAATAGGTATTGATACCATCTTTTTTTCATCTGCTACTAATACAAAAAATAAAGTAAAAAATGGATATACGCATGATGTGTAACGTACCATTGCGCCTACATTTGGTACTATCCAACCAATAAAAACCATCATTAATATAGAATAAAAAATACAGAATAAAGCTAAGCCTGATATTTTTTTCTTTTTAAAATTTATAAAAAATAATAGCAAAAAACAATGAATTAAAAATAAGGTATTGATAATGGCATATATCAATTCATGTAGGGTGTGGTATTGAAATATATTAGGTCTGAATAAAGCTCGGTAAATAGCATGTGGCGCTGTCATTAAAAAAGAAATAGGATGATTATTAATCATCAATGGGCGCAATAAACTATTGCCTAAACCATATTCAATAAATAATTTTTGTTTTTGTAAAATAAAATTTACAAACCCTAAATGAAACCATGAATCAGTGAAAAAGAATAGTAAAATACAAGCGGCATAAACAAAACTAAATTTCAATAATTTATATTTTGGCATTTTATAAGTCCAATATAATGCTGCCAAACCTGGAAACATAATGATAATATCATAGCCACGTATCATCAATAATAATATAATGCAAATGATACAGATAAATAGTTTGATTGCATGAAAACCTTTTACTACTAAATCATTAGCACACATAAATAGTAAGCCCGTACAAGTTAATATTAATCCATCTTTATGAATGCCCGAACTCCAGAATAATGCTGATGGAATTGCAAATACACACATCAACAATAAAGATTTTTTATCGGGAAAATAATAATGGAAAATTTTATACAAACTAAGCAAACCTACCATCGTTATCATTTCGAAAAATATGGTATTAATATAAACATTCTGCCTAGTAATAATATCAAAAATAGCAAGAATACGAACTAAAAAAAATGAACCATTATCGCCCCAAAACAGAATATGTTTTTCATATATTGCTAATTCAGGTGGCACATATTCGCCATACCATCCAAATACCAATTTTAAATAATTAAGTGGATTATCGGCTAATGCACGATAAACCCAAAGTGCATTTTTATGAAATCTATTCACATCGCCACCACCATAATAATGATAATGAACAAATGTATAAGCCACTCCAGCAAACACTTTCATTAAGAACAACAATAAAACTGATTTGGGCGACAAATCAAAGTAACGATAAATTTTATATCGATAGATAAGGAATGAAAAAAGTAAAATATAAAATACGAACAGGAAGTAATCCATTCAATTGGTTTAAATTAAGATTACAAATGTGCATAAAAGGTTGCTCGATTTCAAATTTAAAGTACCAACAATTAATGTGTTTTAATTTGAAAATATGATGGAATAAAGTTTTGATTATATTTACGCCACAAAAAAAACAAATGAAAAAAGCAAACTCAATTTTAATAGTTATTTTAATTTCAGCAGCTTGCACATTTATAGTAAGCCTTAATTCATGCAAAAAAACTAAATTGGCTTGCGATGGTGTTACATGTCAAAATGGTGGTGTATGTATAAATGGAGTATGCAGTTGTGCAACGGGTTACGAAGGTTCGGATTGTAGCACTTATAAACGAGATAAATTTATTGCTACTTATAATGGCAATGTTGAATTTAATGCCAATTCAAAATATAATTTAGTTTCAAAATCGATGAGCATAGCTGCTGGTACTGGATTTAATCAAATCACGATTTCAAATTTAGGTATCGAGATTTATAGTAATCAGTATGATTTATCATTTGCAAATCCTGCCACAGTAAATGGGATAATCGATTTTTCAAATAATACGATTAATGTGCCCGAACAAATGGATGCAGCCGGAAATATATATTCGGGCAGTGGTGCTATTTTATCTGATAATAAATTTACGTTTACTTATTACTCTATCAATTCATCAAATGGTTATTCGATAAGTGTGCGATTTACGGGTACTAAATAGAATATCCAACCCAAATTTGATTTTCTTTTATAGATAGTTTTTCATACTTTTTAAATGCAGTTGAAAAATTATTTTCAAAGTTTTCATTCGTTAATTTTTCCGCATCAGCTATAATAATATTAAACAAAAGTGTTGCATTTTCGGTCATTAACAATTTACATTGTTCAAGAAATATTTTGTTTTGAAAAACGGCTGGTACACTGCGTTGTACAAATACATCCACACATATCAAATCAAATTTTTTATCAATTTTTGATATTGCTTTCGATGCATCTTCATTTATCCAAGTAGTATGTTGATGCAATTGGGTTGGTAAATATTTT
>JBEEMV010000101.1:0-10300 GCA_041192505.1 Bacteroidota bacterium | reverse complement strand
TTGGTATTGTGGCTAATCAGCCTGCGGTGTTGGCTGGGGTGTTAGATATTAATTCATCACGAAAAGCTGGAAGATTTGTTCGTTTTTGTGATTGCTTTAATGTGCCTTTGTTGGTGTTGGTGGATGTGCCAGGATTTTTGCCAGGCACCGACCAAGAGTGGCATGGCATTATTACCAATGGTGCAAAATTATTGTATGCATTGAGTGAAGCCACTGTGCCGAAAGTTACGGTGATTACCCGAAAAGCTTATGGTGGTGCTTATGATGTGATGAACAGCAAACACATTGGTGCTGATATGAACTATGCTTGGCCAAATGCCGAGATTGCTGTGATGGGTGCAAAAGGTGCGGTTGAAATTATTTTCAAAAAGGAAATTGATGCTGCAAAAAATCCTGAAGAAGCACTGAAAGAAAAAACAGATGCTTATGCTGAAAAGTTTGCCAACCCTTATGGCGCAGCAGCTCGTGGGTTTATTGATGAAGTGATTTTACCTTCACAAACTCGTGAAAAATTATTGAAAGCATTTAAAATGCTGGAAAATAAAGTGGTGAATTTGCCAAGGAAGAAGCATGGAAATATTCCGTTGTGATTTTTTAAAATGAAATTTTTAAGAGATAAACGTGTTGACAAAATTTTAGATGAAGCTGGAATAAAAAATGCAGAAGTATTTTATAGTCCAATTTCAGTAACGCTTCCTCATACAATTTATATACTTGTATTTGTAAATATTTGTTCCCTCAATTGGATTGTTTTTACTGTAACGTTTTTAGTTGCATTAGTAAATTACATGTTCGTACTTTACATGAATAATTCATTAGCAATCACTGATGATTTTCTGTTTGTCATCAACACAAATTATCCATTTAAAAAAATCGAAACCATTGACTGGAAAAGCATTCAGCATATTCAAATTGATTGTAAAAAACCAACTTGGCTATTTTTATTGTTAATTTTTTCAAGTAATTCCATCCAAATAAAAACTACAAAGGAAATTAGGAAATATTATTGTATTGGAATTGAACAAGATGCATTTGATGAAAATGTTGTTGAAAAACCGATTGAAGAATTTGAAAAAAGGGTTATTGAAAAGGGAATAATTTGTGATGCAAAGTATTCTTACCTCTGATTTTAGATTCTTTTACAAAAACTAAAATTGATATGGGTTGCGAAAATTAAAGTGGTGAATTTACCAAGAAAGAAACATGTGAATATTCCGTTGTAGAATGAATGTATATACAATTAGTAGAATCTATTTCTTTTCAATAATATTTCTAATAACTACACTGGCGCAATACAATCCAAAAATGGCAGGCATATAAGATATGGTGCCAATGAATGAACGTTTTTTGCTTCCTTTTGGGTTAATAGTCATTTCATCGTTTTTAACTAATTCATCTGAAAATACAGCTTCAAAGCCTTTTCTAATGCCAAGTCTATGCAAATATTTTCGTACATCAAATGCTAATGGACAAGTATGTGTTTCTTCAATTGGTACTATTTTTATTCTGGTAGGATTCAATTTTCTTCCGGCGCCCATCGAACTTATCAATGGAATTTTTTTATCCAAACAAGCTTTAATAAAATATACTTTGCTGCTTAATGTATCTATACAATCAATAGCATAATCATACTTTGCTGCATCTAATATTTCATGCGTTTTTTCATCTCTAATATAGGCATCGTAAATAATTAAATTCACATCAGGATTAATGTCTTTAATTCGTTGCGCTAATACTTCTGTTTTTAATTTGCCTTCAGTACTTCGTAATGCTACCAATTGGCGGTTGCAATTACTTAATTCAACCACATCTGCATCTACTATTGTAATAGCGCCAACACCAGCACGGGCAATAGCTTCAGCACAATTACCACCAACGCCACCAAGCCCTGCAACAAGCACATGGGCTTTCATCAATTTATTTATTTTGCTACTTCCAAGCAGTAATTCTGTACGGCTCATCCAACTTGGAATCTCTAAAACTTCTTCCATTATTTTTTAGTGTTTTTTAAATCTTCAATAATCCAATTTGCAGTTTTTTCTGATGCTTTGCTTTCAGCTAAAATAGAATTTAATTTTTTGTAATTTTCAATCATATTAGTTCTGTAATCAGTATCATTCAACAATTTATCACATTCATGGGTTAAATTTTCAACCGTTAAATCATTTTGAATTAATTCTTTTACCACTAATTTATCCATTATTAAATTAACCAACGATATGTATTTTATTTTCACTAATCGTTTTCCTATTTGATAGCTTATCCAACTTCCTTTGTAGCAAACTACTTGTGGTATTTGCCATAGAGCAGTTTCTAAAGTTGCTGTTCCGCTGGTTACTAAAGCGGCATCGGCAGTTTGTAAAAGTTCGTAAGTCTTATTTTCAACAAATGAAATATTGTTGGTTTTAATACCTTTCATGGCATCATCATACCATTGTTGATTTGCCGAAGTGGCTTTTGCAATAATAAATTTTGTGGTCGGAAATTTTTGAGCAACAGCAGCCATAATGGGCAATTTTACTAATATTTCCTGTTTTCTGCTGCCAGGCAATAAAGCAACTATTTTTTCATTTTTTGGTGTTGAATTGTTGGTTTTCAAATTGTCGTTAATCACTTCCATTAATGGATGACCTACATACACCACATCATAATTCCAAGTATCATAAAATGCTTTTTCGAATGGCAGTATTACAAACATTTTATCTACAAATTGTTTTATTTTTTTTACTCTATTGCTCTTCCAAGCCCATACCTGTGGCGATATGTAGTAAAATGTTTTGAATTGATGTTGATGAGCAAATTCGGCTATTTTCAAATTGAATCCAGGGTAATCTACCAATATTACAGCATCTGGTTTCCATTGCAAAATATCAGCTTTGCAAAGCTTCATTTTTTTAAGAATATAAAATAGATTTTTAAATACTTCCCAAAAACCCATAAAAGCCATGTGTTTATAATGGGTAACCATAAAGCCGCCAACAGCCTGCATTTTATCACCGCCCCAAAATCTAAAATCAGCCGTAGCATCTTTCAGTTTAATAGATTTCATTAAATTGCTGCCATGCAAATCGCCACTTGCTTCGCCACTAATAATATAGTATTTCAATTTAGTTTTTTTAGAATGCAAATGTAGGTTTTAGTAAATCAATTTATAACGATTATAAATGAAGATTATAAAATTGATATTAATTATTTCATTTATAAACGATCAACTTTGTTTACTTTTGCCGCTCAAAATTTCATAAAATGTTATCAAAAATACAAGCTGTTATAAACGAACCTGTAAAAGGTTATGCACCTAATTCACCTGAAAAAATTGCATTGAAAGCTGCGCTGAAAGCGGCAAAAGCGAATGAAGTAGATATTCCTATGTATATCGGTGGTAAAGAAATTCGAACCAATAATAAAAAGCCAATCCATCCACCACACGAATTGGCGCATACTTTAGGTTATTATCATAAAGGCGATGCAAGCCATGCAAAAGCAGCGGTAGAAGCAGCTTTGGCAGCCAAAGAAGGTTGGGAAAATATTTCATTAGAAAATAGAGCAGCAATATTTTTGAAAGCTGCTGATTTATTGGCGAATAAATATCGCTATGAAATGAATGCTGCCACGATGCTTGGGCAAAGCAAAAATTGCTTTCAAGCCGAAATTGATAGTGCATGTGAGTTGATTGATTTCTTGCGTTTCAATGTGCAGTTTATGTACGAAATGTATAACCAGCAACCCATCAGTGGCGCAGGCATGTGGAACAGAGTAGAATACAGAGCTTTGGAAGGTTTTGTGTTAGCAGTTACGCCATTTAACTTTACAGCAATTGGCGGTAATTTACCTACAAGTGCAGCCATGTTGGGCAATACAGTAGTTTGGAAATGCGCTAACACACAAATTTATTCTGCCAATGTGATGATGAAAATTTTGAAAGAAGCAGGTTTGCCTGATGGCGTAATTAATTTAATTTTTGTAGATGGTGCAACCGTTGGTGATGTTTGTTTGAATCACCCGATGTTGGCTGGTATTCACTTCACTGGCTCAACTGGCACATTTAATCACATGTGGAAAACGATTGCTAACAACATCGAAATTTATAAATCGTACCCAAGAATTGTAGGCGAAACAGGTGGTAAAGATTTTGTAATGATTCATTCATCAGCAAATGCTGATGTTGCTGCTACAGCGCTTGCTCGTGGCTCATTCGAATATCAAGGACAAAAATGTTCGGCGGCAAGCAGAGCTTATATTCCATCTAATTTAGCGGATGAAATTTTGAGTAAATTAAAAACTCAAATTCAATCGTTCAAAATGGGAACTACCGAAGATTTCAGCAATTTTATCAATGCCGTGATTGATGAAAAATCATTCGACAGCATTACAAAATATATTGATGCTGCAAAAAAATCGGACAAAGCAGAAATTATTGTGGGTGGCAATTACGATAAATCGAAAGGTTATTTTATTGAACCAACTGTAATTCAAACTACTGATGCTGCCTACGTTTCGATGTGTGAAGAAATTTTCGGACCAGTTTTAACGGTGTACGTTTATCCTGAAAATGAATTTGAAAAAGCGATGCAAACTTTGGATACTACTTCGCCGTATGCATTAACAGGAGCCATTATTGCACAAGATAGAAATGCTGTAGAACTGGCTCTGCGTAAGCTTCGCCACAGTGCTGGTAATTTTTACATCAATGATAAACCAACAGGCGCAGTGGTTGGGCAACAACCATTTGGCGGCGGACGTAAATCGGGCACAAATGATAAAGCAGGTTCAATTTTAAATTTGTATCGTTGGGTAAGTGCACGAACAATTAAAGAAACTTTCGACCCACCAATAGATTACAAATATTCGTTTTTAAACGAAGCTTAATTATTAATAAAAATAAAATAAATACATACAATGGAAGATTTAGTAAAACAAATTAGTGAGAAAGCAGGCATTAGCGAAGAGCAAGCAAAGTTAGCATTAGAAGCTGTTGTAGCTTTTGCAAAAGAAAAAGTGCCACCAGCATTTCAAGGCATGGTTGATGGTTTATTAAAAGGCGAAAAACCATCAGGAATGGGTGGCATGTTAGGCGGATTATTTGGCAAATAAATTATTTGATGAATTGGATTGATACACATGCACATTTGTATGAAAATGCTTTTGATGCTGATAGAAAAGAAATGGTTGAACGTGCTGTAAAACAAGGCGTTCATAAATTAATTATTCAAAATGTTGATGATGAAACCATCAACGGAATGCTACAATTAGAAACCGATTATCCTTCGGTTTGTTTGGCTACTATGGGCTTGCATCCATGTAGTGTAAAAGAAAATTTCAAACAAGATTTACAATGGGTAGAAGATTGGTGGAGCAAAAGAACTTTTACGGCTGTAGGCGAATGTGGTTTAGATTATCATTGGGATAAAACATTTATTCCGCAGCAAAAAGAGGCTTTTGATTTTCAATTGCAATTGGGAAATAAATACAACAAACCTGTTGTAATACACAGCCGAAGCTCGTTTTACGATTCGGTTGAATTAGTAAAATTAAATCAGAAAGGAAATTTGAGTGGTGTGTTTCATTGTTTTAGTGGTAGCTATGAAGAAGCAAAAGAAGCATTAAAACAAAATTTTTATTTAGGCATTGGCGGTACAGTTACATACAAAAATTCGGGATTAATAGATGTTTTACCAAAAATTGGATTAGATAAAATTGTGTTAGAAACAGATGCCCCATATCTACCACCAGTACCACATAGAGGCAAAAGAAATGAAAGTAGTTACATTCCATTAGTGGGTAGAATGATTGCTGAAATTATGAATATGCCTGTGAAACAAGTAGCTGAAATTACAACTGCTAACGCCAAAAAATTATTTCAAATAAATGATTAATAAACTTGGCGTTTATCCTTTAAGCGAAGGCTGTTATACCATTGGTTGGGATAAAATTTTCAAACCATTTAATCCAGCGATTGATAGCATGAACGACCGACCAGCGTCGCTTTTGGTAGAGATTCAACCTTTTCTTTTAATCACTGAAAAAGAAAATATTTTGTTAGATACGGGCTTAGGATTTTATGCTGACAATGGCGAACTAATTATCCATCAATTACTTTTTAAACACAATATTAAGCCCGAACAAATTAGTAAAGTTTTGTTATCGCATTTGCATAAAGACCACTTAGGTGGAGCTGTTATAAAAGATAAATTGGATGCTACAAAAATGAAAACTGCGTTTCCGAATGCCACTTATTATGTACAACAAGGTGAATGGGATTATGCTTACCAGCATAGCGGAAACTCTTATGATGCTGATGTTCTGGAAGTTTTGAAATGGAGTAATCAATTAGAATTGTTGGATGGTAGTGGTACAATTGATGGCTTTATTCACTATAAAATCAGTGGCGGCCATACGCCTTTTCATCAGGTATATACCATAGAAGCTAATGACGAAAAATATTTTTTTGGTGGGGATGTAGCTCCGCAGTTAGGACAAATGCAGCGTAAGTTTGTAGCTAAGTACGATTTTGATGGAAAGCAAAGTGCTCAGCTTCGATTAGATTATACCAAAGAAGGAATTGAAAATGATTATACATTTTTATTTTTTCATGATTTAAAAAATCCAATTGCTAAACTAAAAATGGAAAATGGAATGGTGGCGGTGAAGTGAGTTTGTTTTCAAATAAAATTTATCTTTGTTTCGTTAATTAAAACTATGAACAAAAATCTACTATTTATTTTTTGTGTGCTTTTATCAGTCTTTTTGGCTTCGTGTGATGCAGGCAAAGAGATTGAATTAACTGGCGATAGAGCATTTGAGCAAAAACAATTTGCTGTGGCTGCTAAACTTTTGCAAGAAGAAATGAAAACTTGCGATAAAAAAGAAGTAGCTGATAAAACACTTAAAATTGCACAGAGCTTTGATGCGGCTAATAAAAATAAAGATGCTGCTACTTGGTATAAAAACTATTATGAAATTTCAAAAGAGCCATCGTATTTCTACAAATTTATTGAGCAACAAAAGGCTACCAATAATTACACTGAATGTGTAAAAGATTTAAAAGAATTTATAAAAGAAAACCCTACTGAAAAATTAAAAGCTGCTTACGAAATACAGCAATGCACTGATGCAGAGCAATGGCTTACTTCAAAATCGATGTATGCAATTAAAAAAATTGATAGCATAAATACTTTCAGAAATGAGTATGCACCAGTATCGTATGAAAAGAATAAACTCGTTTTTACATCAGATAGAATTGCAGCCACAGGCGAAGAAAAATATGGTTGGACTGGTGAAAAATTTAGCGATTTATTTTACAGCGAAATAAAAGATGGCAAATATCAGCGCCCTAAAAAATTTAGCTCGGTAATTAATACTGCTGTGCATGAAGGCACTTGCACATTTACTCGAAATTATACAGCCATTATTTTTACCCGTTGCGGTAGCGAAAATTCAACAGATGATTTTTGTCAATTATACATCAGCGAACGCCAAAACGATGGTGAATGGGGCGATGCAACAAGATTATTTTTATTTGGTGCTGAAGATACTTTGCAAAATATTGGTCAACCATTTTTAAGTGATGATGGCAAGGCTTTGTATTTCAGTAGCGACCAAGCTGGTGGATTTGGTGGTAAGGATTTATATGTGTGTAATAAAATAAATGGTGGTTGGGGAAAACCACGAAATTTAGGAGCTACCATCAATAGCAATGGCGATGATGTTTTTCCGTATGTACGCAAAGATGGAACTTTGTTTTTTTCATCAAATGGTCATGGAGGAATGGGAGGTTTGGATATTTTTATGTGTATGAAAAATGGTAATAAATATGGTCAGCCATTTAATTTAAAATCGCCATTAAATAGTGGTGCCGATGATTTAGGATTTTCATTTGTACAATTTGAATCAAAAAATTTACCTGATACAATTCAGGGTTGGGGCTATATTTCATCGAATAGAGTAGGAGGGAAAGGAGGCGACGATATTTATAAATTTGAATTGAAAAAAGAAAAAGTAATTACATATTGGTTAAGTGGTGCAATTTCTGAAAACAAATATGAAGATGAAAATGATCCTAAGAGCAAAGTTATTGATACCGTATTTGTGCAAAAGGCTGTTGTTCAATTATTTGAAACGAATAAACAAACAGGTATGCAACATCTTGTAGATACTGATACATCTGATGCTACAGGCGATTTTATGTTTCAAATTGAAAATAATAAAGAGTATAAAATTGTAGTTTCGAAAAAAGGATATTTTAATAAATCGGATATTGTGCTTACTAAAAATCTTTCGCCAAAAGGTGATGAAAGCAAAGCTTTTGCTTATAAAGATTTGCGCATTGAAAAAATATTTAAGGATAAACAAATTGAAATTCCAAACATTTTTTATGATGTAGATAAATGGAATATTCGAGTGGATGCCGCTGCTGTATTGGATACTTTAGTATTGCCTATTATGATTGAAAATCCAACTTTACAATTTGAATTAGGTTCGCATACGGATGCAAGAGGAAATGATGATTATAATTTAACGCTTAGCCAAAAACGGGCTGATGCCGTAGTTGATTATTTAATATCAAAAGGAATTAACCGTGAAAGGTTGATTGCTAAAGGATATGGTGAAACACAAATTATTAATCGTTGTACAAATGGTGTTGATTGTAGCGATGATGAACATCAACAAAATAGAAGAACAACATTTAAAGTGGTAGAAAATAAGGTAGAAAAATAATTTGTTTTATGCTTGATGCATAGCAACAACTTTTCCTTTTTCTAATTCAAAAATTTCAAAATCTTTATTCGCTTTTCTAAGCGATTTTTCCAATCTGTTTTTATCGGTATCACTAATAAAAATTTGAGCATCGGTAGGTAAAATACTCATCAATGCATCAGCCCGTTCTTCATCCAACCTATCAAAAAAATCATCAATTAATAAAAAAGGATTTTTGTGTAATCGCTTTTGAATAAAATAAAATTGAGCCATTTTTAAGCTAATTATAAATGATTTTTGTTGCCCTTGCGAACCATATTTTTTGATAGATTGTTCATTCATTTCAAATACTAAATCATCTTTATGAATGCCACTATTGGTGCGTTGTGTAATCAAATCTTTTTGAAGATTTTGCTGCAATAATTCTCTAAAATTATTAGCACTTAAATCACTTTCATATTTAATAGACACTATCTCTTTATCGTTGCTTAGCTTAGTGTAAATTTTTCTTGAATAAGCTTCAATTGTTGGAATGGCTTCATTTCGAATGGTAAAAATAAACGGCGCAATAGAAGCCAATTGTTCATCATAGGTTTGCAACAAACTTAAATTTTGTTTTTGCTGTTTAACAAACTGCTTTAACAAAGTATTTCTTTGTAAAAGCAATTTATTATAAGTCATTAATTTTTCTAAATATTCGTTATTGGTTTGTGAAATTAAATTATCTAAAAATTTGCGTCGCAATTCACTGCCTTCTAGTATCAATTCGTTATCATAAGGCGTTATCATTACAGCAGGAAATTTACCAATATGGTCGCTTATTTTTTCATAATTACTATTGTTAAGCAAAAATTCTTTTTTGCCATTTAGTGGTTGTTTACAAGTAATTTCAGTTGTTTCATTGTCTTTGTTAAGCAATTTTCCTTGAAGTCTGAAAAAATCGTGTTCATGCTGTACATTAAAATTATCGTTGCTGTTAAAATAGCTTTTTGATATACACAGATAATAAATGGCATCTAAAATATTGGTTTTGCCCACACCATTCAACCCTGTAAAGCATACTATGGGTTTGCTAAACCGCAGATGGGTTTGAGCATGGTTTTTAAACTGAATAATTTGAAGTTGGTTAAAGTGCACTTTACAAAAGTAGTTGCTTAAAAATAAAACCAATGAACATTTAAAACTAAAAAGTGTTTATTATTAAATTTTGGCAAACGAATTTTACAACTAATTTTGTCGGAATAAATTTTAAACAAATAAAATAATTAATAAAATGGCACTAGTATTTACAGATGCAAACTTCGATAGCGAAGTAATGAAAGGCGACAAAGTTGCTTTAGTTGATTTTTGGGCAGAATGGTGTGGCCCATGCCGCATGATTGGCCCTTCGGTAGAGCAATTGGCTACCGAATATGAAGGAAAGGCTAAAATTGGTAAATTGAATGTGGATGAAAATCCGAATGTATCCATGCAATTTGGAATTAGAAATATTCCAGCAATTTTGTTTATCAAAAATGGCGAAGTGGTTGATAAGCAAGTAGGCGCAGCACCAAAATCGGTAATTGAAGCTAAATTGAAATTACATTTGTAATTCAATTAAAAA
>JBEEMV010000100.1:0-2640 GCA_041192505.1 Bacteroidota bacterium | reverse complement strand
GAATCGTAACACCCGATTTACACATAATCATCAAATCGTTGGCTTCGGTTACACTCATTAAACCAACTAATTTTCCTGTTTTTTCAGTTACGTTTAATGCTCTTACACCTTTACCACCACGGTTTGTAATACGATATTCATCTAATGCAGTTCGTTTACCATAACCATTTTCTGATACAACAAGAATGGTTGAAGTAGTATCTTCTTTCGATACACAAATCATTCCTATCACTTCATCATTTTTTTCATCTAAATCAATACCATACACACCAGCCGAGCTTCTGCCTGTTGAACGAACTTTTTCTTCAGGAAAACGAATGCTACGTCCGCTATGGATTGCAAGCAGAATTTGTGAATTACCATCCGTCAATTTTGCTTCCAATAATTGGTCGCCTTCATTCACTGTAATCGCAATAATTCCATTCTGACGTGGGCGACTAAATTCTTCTAATTTTGTTTTTTTGATGATACCTTGTTTGGTGCACAACACCACATAATGGCTATTGATAAATTCTTCATCTTCCAAACTGCGAACATTAATAAACGCTCTGATTTTATCACCAGTTTCTAATTGCAACATATTCTGAATCGCTCTGCCTTTGCTGGTTTTATTGCCTTCGGGCAATTGGTAAACTTTTATCCAATGACATTTTCCTGCTTCGGTAAAGAACAAAATAGTGTTGTGTGTAGATGCTACAAATACATGTTCGATAAAATCTTCATCACGTGTGCTGCCACCCATCGAGCCTTTGCCACCACGGTTTTGCGAACGATATTCATTTGCCACTGTGCGTTTGATATAACCCAAATGCGAAATCGTTACCACCACATCTTCTTCTTTAATGAAATCTTCCATGCGCATTTCTTCCGCCAAATAAACTATTTCGCTGCGACGAGCATCACCAAAACGCTTTTTAATATCTAACATTTCATCTTTAATAATTTGCATTCTTAAAGGT
Organism: Bacteroidota bacterium; assembly: GCA_041192505.1. Taxonomy (GTDB): domain Bacteria; phylum Bacteroidota; class Bacteroidia; order Chitinophagales; family CAIODY01; genus CAIODY01. The sequence continues at coordinate 1,681 of JBEEMV010000100.1, read as the reverse complement.
TCGTTAGCCAATATTTCTTTTAAGTGATTGATGATTTTCATGATGTTTTCATACTCTTCACGAATCTTGTCAATCTCAAGCCCAGTCAATGTTCTAAGACGTAATTCTAAAATTGATTTGGCTTGAATTTCAGATAATTCAAAACCAGCCATCAATTCTGTACGTGCAATATCGGGTGTGCTGCTTTCTCTGATAATTTTTATTGCTCTATCCAAATCATCTTTAGTGCCGATTACTTTCATGTAACCTTCTAAAATGTGTGCACGTTTTTCAGCTTCGTTCAATTCAAATTTTGTACGGCGAACCACCACTTCATGGCGGAAAGCAACAAATTCACGAACCATATCCAACACATTTAATTGTATTGGTCTGCCTTTTACCAACGCCACATTATTAACGCCATAGCTGGTTTGCAATTCGGTTTGTTGAAATAATTGGTTGATGACAACTTGTGCATTGCCATCATTTTTCATTTCATACACAATTCGCATTCCTTCTCTATCGCTTTCATCCCGACAATCACGTAAACCATCAATCTTTTTTTCTTGCATCAAATAATGCGTCTTCTCAATTAAAGTTGATTTATTTACTTGATAAGGAATTTCAGTAACGATAATTTTTTCTTTGCCTTTTGCATCCGTTTCAATTTCGTATTTAGCACGAACCACCACACGACCTCTGCCTGTTTCTAAGCCTAATCGTACGCCTTCCATGCCATATATGATGCCGCCTGTAGGAAAATCGGGTGCTTTAATAAACTCAATAATTTCGGTAACGGTAATTTCTTTATTATCAATGTAAGCACAAATGCCATCAATTACTTCGGTTAAATTATGAGGCATCATATTAGTTGCCATACCCACCGCAATACCGCTTGCGCCATTCACTAATAAATTAGGAATACGTGTAGGCATTACAGTTGGTTCTTCTAATGTATCATCAAAGTTCAACGAAAAATCAACAGTTTCTTTTTCCAAATCCATCATGATTTCTTCGGCTAATTTCGTTAAACGAACTTCCGTGTAACGCATGGCTGCTGGAGGGTCGCCATCAACAGAGCCAAAGTTTCCTTGTCCGTCAACTAAGGTGTAACGCAAGCTCCAATGCTGCGCCATACGAACCATAGTGTCATAAACGGAAGCATCGCCATGCGGATGATACTTACCCAAAACTTCACCCACAATACGGGCAGATTTTTTATGCGCTTTATTGTGTTGCATGCCTAATTCGTTCATGCCAAATAACACACGGCGATGAACAGGTTTTAAACCATCACGAACATCGGGCAATGCACGACCAACAATAACCGACATTGAATAATCGATGTAAGCCGTTTTCATTTGGTCTTCAATCAAAATGGGAATAATCTTTTCGTTTTCGTTTTGCATTTATTTTTTGTTTAAAAACTTTTTTAACACATAGGCACAATAGAAATTCCGATTTATCAGAACTATTGTTTTCTAAATTAATCTTGCTAAAAAAACAAGAGCGGCTTAGAAAATAAATTTTACACAATAGTTCTTGTTTTAATCCAAATCACCAACTCAAAAAACTATGTGTCTATGTGGTTTAAAATTCGAATTGCGAAGATAAAAAACAGAATGATTTTATTCTAATAAAAACAGGCTGAAATAGTAGATTTTATAAACATTTGAAGCCCTAAAATGTGAGTAAGTTTTTG
>JBEEMV010000099.1:0-14524 GCA_041192505.1 Bacteroidota bacterium | reverse complement strand
GAAGTAGGAGAATATTGCCCTTTGGTTAAACCATAAATTTGATTGTTGAAAATCAAAAAATTCACGTTTAAATTTCTACGCAACAAATGAATTGTGTGTCCTGCGCCAATGCTCATGCTATCGCCATCTCCGCTGATAATCCACACATCCAAATCAGGCCGAGATGCTTTTAAACCACTTGCAATGGCAGTTGCTCTACCATGAATAGTGTGCAATCCATACGTATTCATGTAATATGGAAAACGGCTACTACAGCCAATTCCACTCACAAACACGGTGTTTTCCAACGATGCACCAATCTGTGGCAAAATGGTTTGTACTTGTTTTAAAATACTATAATCGCCACAACCTGGGCACCAACGAATATCTTGGTCGTTGGCAAAATCTTTACTTGTTAATGCTGCTTTTTCTATTACTTCACTCATGTTAATTTACAATTTTCAATTAGCAAATATCAATTTGGAAACTGCTAATCAGTTATTAATTTATTTATTTCGATGACTCAATGATTTTGAAAACAATTTTTATTATTTCTTCGCAATCATCAAGCAGTGATAAGAACATTTTTTCATCAATCAATTCTGTTTCTTTTAAAAGTCGCAGCCAATATTTGGTTTCCTTAGCTTCTGAATAAACAATTCCAAACTTAGCTATAAACTCTTTTCTACTGCGGCTTGCAACGGCTTCTTCTGCATTTGCACCAATCGAAGTGCCGCTTCTTAAAACCTGTTTGGCAAGCACAAACTCTTTTTTCTTTTCAATCAAAAACCAATTCAATTTTACAATTCTGACGGCAAAAGAAAATGTTTTTTGTAAAATAATATTTTCACTTCCGCCAGCCATTTTTTTTCAATTTTCAATTTGCAAATATCAATCAGCAATTAAAGCACAATACTGTATTCCAATTGATATTTGTTCATTGTTATTTGCTGTAATTGCTTTTTATGAATTCTTTCAATTCTGTTTTTGAAATTGGTGTTCCTTGTGTTTTGTTATAACCTTTTGCATCCACTAAATATTTATCACGAACCACTTTAATGAATTGTCCGCTGTTGATTTCAGGAATGATTACGTGTTCAAAATTTTTCAACACATCACCCAAATTTTTTGGCAACGGATTCATATAACGAACGTGTGCATGGCTGATTGAATAACCTTCGGCAATCAAATCTAAAACTGTTGATTTAATTGAGCCATAAGTTGAACCCCAACCCAACACTAATATTTTTCCTTTTTCAGCACCCACTTCTACTTTTTGCAATGGAATATAATCAGCTACTTTCTCCACTTTTGCTGCTCTCATTTTAATCATGAATTCATGATTTTCTGGGTCGTAACTCACGTTACCAGTTTCGTGTTGTTTTTCCAAACCACCCAAACGGTGCATTAACTCTGGTGTTCCGGGTGTTACCCATGGACGAGCTAATTTTTCATTTCTTTTATATGGTAAAAATTTCGTTTCGCCTTCATCCAATTTTGTTTTGAATTTCACTTCAATAGGCGCAATATCACTGGCTTTTGGGAATTTCCAAGGTTCAGCACCATTGGCAATATAACCATCGCTCAATAACATCACAGGCACCATGTGTTGCAACGCAATGCGGCATGCTTCAATCGTAACTTCAAAACAATCGCTTGGTGTGCTACAAGAAATCACTACCATCGGGCATTCGCCGTTTCTACCATATAATGCTTGTAATAAATCTGCTTGTTCAGTTTTTGTTGGTAAACCTGTAGATGGACCACCACGTTGAATATTTACAACAACTAAAGGCAATTCCATCATCACTGCTAAACCAATCGCTTCGCCTTTTAAAGCAATACCTGGTCCTGAAGATGTTGTGATGGCTAAGTTTCCACCGTAAGCCGCACCAATGCTTGCACAGATAGATGCAATTTCATCTTCGCATTGCATAGTGCGTACGCCAAAATTTTTATATTTTGATAAGTCGTGTAAAATATCTGATGCTGGAGTAATTGGGTAAGAAGCCAAAAATAATGGCAAACCGCTTTTTTGCGAAGCAGTGATGAAACCCATAGCCACAGCTTGATTGCCCATGATGCTGCGATAAGTTCCAGCTTCTACTTTTGCTTTCGGCACTTCATATCGTGTCATGAAAGTTTCGGTCGTATCGCCATAATTATAACCAGCTTTTAGCACACGAATATTCGATTCTAAAATGTCTGGTTTTTTACCAAATTTATCTGTTAAAAAATTGATGGTAAAATCCATGTTGCGATTATACATCCAATATAAAAAGCCCAACACGAACATGTTTTTCGAGCGGTCTTTTTCTTTCATACCCAAGCCAGCCATATCGGCTAATGCTTCACGGGTTAATTTGGTAACGTCAATTTTGTACAATTTATAACCGTCCAAAGTGCCATCCTCTAAAGGGTTTGCGCCTTCGGCATAATTTGCCAAGCGTAAATTTTTTGCATCAAATCCATTGGTATCAACAATGATAATTCCACCTTTTTTTAGGTTGAATAAATTTGATTTTACCGCCGCAGCATTCATGGCTACTAACACATCGCAATTATCGCCGGGTGTAAAAATTTCGTTTGAACTGAAATGTAATTGAAAGCCCGAAACGCCTGGAATAGTGCCTTGTGGCGCACGAATTTCGGCAGGAAAATCAGGAAACGTAGCCAAATCATTACCATACAACGCCGCAGCATTGGTAAACTGACCGCCTGTTAATTGCATACCATCGCCCGAATCGCCAGCGAATTTTATTACCACATCACTTAATTGTTCTATTGTAGCACTCATCTATTTTTAATTGATTGTTATTGAGAAAATTGAATTGCTTTTATTAAAAGCGGTGCAAAGGTAAATATGTAGAATTACTTTTTTATAAAAAGATTTACATTAGAAGTTAACATTTAAAAGTATGCTAAGTTAATTTTTCATTAAACATAGGTAAATACATTTCTATTTGCTTAATTAATTCAGGAAGTTTGTCGGTACTTTTTAAATTAATCATAAAGTCATAGCAGTAATCTTTGTCTTCTTTAAATTCACCCACTCTAAAAGATGCTTTGCTATTTGCCATAATATAATCTAACACTAATTCACTTTGATTATTATTTGCTGTTAAATTAAAAAGTATATCAAAATGACGTTGCATAAATTTGTCAACAGCAGCATTTTGCGGTATTCCATACCAATTTACATCACTTGCTAAAAAATGATTAAAAGGTATATTTTTTTGTCCCAATTTCTTTTTTGAAAAATTAATAAAGCCCAAAAATTCAATATCTTTTATTTTCAATCTATCAGCAAAGTGTTCAACCGATGTGTACGAATATTCTTCCGTAGCATCGAAAAGAATTCCAACACTTTTACATTCATTCAAATCTGTTTTTCGGTGATTAACTTTTTTAGCTTCACCTAATACTGATTTAATTTTTTTACGATAATAATATTTTCTGATTTGATTAATCACATTGATTTTTTTAGAAATTAATTTTCATTCACCACACCCATTGATGCAAATTTTTCAATCCTTTGATTAATTCTTTCATCTGCCGAAATTTTTGATAAATCACTAATGTGTTTTAAAATTTCTGCTTTAATCGTTGTAGCCATTTCAGTAGGATTAGTATGTGCACCACCCAATGGCTCATTAATTACGCCATCTACTAATCCAAAAGCACTCATATCTTTTGATGTCAATTTCAATTGTTCGGCAGCTTTTTCTTTAAAATCCCAACTACGCCATAATATCGAACTACAATTTTCAGGTGAAATAACGGTGTACCAAGAGTTTTCAAGCATCAACACTTTATCACCAATACCTATTCCCAAAGCACCACCCGAAGCACCTTCGCCAATAATAATACAAATTACAGGCACTTTAAGATTTGTCATTTCAAATAAATTTCTGGCAATAGCTTCACCTTGCCCACGTTCTTCAGCTTCTAATCCAGGGTAAGCACCAGGTGTATCAATAAAAGTGATAATTGGCTTACCAAATTTTTCAGCCATTTTCATTAATCGTAACGCTTTTCTATATCCTTCAGGATTTGCCATTCCAAAATTTCTGTACTGGCGTTGCTTTGTGTTTGTTCCTTTCTGTTGCCCAATTATCATCACACTTTGCCCATCAATCATACCTAATCCACCTATCATAGCTTTATCATCTTTCACATTTCTATCTCCATGTAATTCAATAAATGAATCACAAATTTGATCAATATAATAAAGTGTATATGGTCGTTCAGGATGACGGCTTAGCTGCACACGTTGCCATGGTGTAAGTTCGCTATAAATTTTTGTTCTTAATGCAACAATTTTTTCTTCCAATTCTTTCACAGTAGAATCCATATTTACCTTTGTTTTCTCTGCTATTTCTTTGGTCTTTTCTATCTGCTTATAAAGCTCTTCAATCGGTCTTTCGAAATCTAAAAAAGTCATAATTATTTGTTTTTGAATGAGTCAAATTTACGAATGAAATTTATTTTTCACTAAATAATTTGATAATTAAAAAAAGTTTCTACTTTTGCAGTCCCAAATTTTGATGTATGTCAAAATTAGGTGTGGTAGTTCAGTTGGTTAGAATGCCGCCCTGTCACGGCGGAGGTCGCGGGTTCGAGTCCCGTCCACACCGCAAAAAGGGACTTTTGATAGAAATTATCAAAAGTCCCTTTTTTATTTTTAGCTGTAAACTGCCTCTACTATGATGTTTTGGTAAATTCCTTTAGCGAACATATTTTTTAATCCCTATTCAAAAATCCAAATTCAATTTTGCTTAAAATAATATAAGCAGGCATAATGGCTAATGCGGCCACCCATTTTAACCATACGATGCAAATAATTGAAAAGACGATTAATACATATCGCATCATATTTTTTTTGGTGTGCATAGCTTTTGGCGAAAGCTTGAATAGTTGATGGTTGCTAATCATTAAATAACTTAACACTAAAATTAAACCGTATAAAACATAATTATTAAGAATATAATGACTTATTCTTTCATGCCCCGAGTAAAAAATAATCATTGGCAAACAGGCTACAAATAAAGCCATGGCAGGTGTTGGTAAGCCATTAAATCTATCAGGTTTTCCTTCGCTTAAATTAAATCGAGCTAATCTATAAGCCGACATACAAGGAATGATAAATGCTGGTAAAAAATAAGCTATTGGTGTTTCGAATGCATTGGTTTTTATCAAAAATGAATTGGCTAATAATTGATATAAAATCATACCTGGTACAACGCCAAAAGTAACGCTATCAGCCAACGAATCTAATTGTTTTCCCATTTCGCTTTGTGCATCTAAAGCACGGGCTATAAAGCCATCAAAAAAATCGAGTACGGCTGCAGCAAAAATCAACAAACATGCTATGTGTGTACGTTCGGCAAATATTTGAACTATAGCTGCACAACCTAAAAATAGATTGCAAAGCGTTAATAAATTTGGTATTTGTTTTACAAGTTTTATCATAATAATGTTAGTTTTTTAAATGCAGTTTCCAAAGTTTTGGTGCTAATTTAATAGTGCTTAAACATACACCAATATTTAAGCTTGCGCCAATAATTACAGATGGAACCAAGCCTACTAATTTAGCTGCAAAGCCCGATTCAAAACTGCCTATTTCGTTGCTACTGCCCACAAAAATAAAATTAATTGCCATTACTCTGCCCCTCATTTCATCGGGTGCATAAATTTGATAAATTACACTTCGTACAATTACGCTTATATTATCAAATGCACCACTAAGTAATAACCAAAATAGGCTTAGATAAAAATTGGTTGATTCTGCAAAACCCACCATACAAACCCCAAATAGTAATACATTTATTACAAACCATTTGCCTGCATGGCGACGTATAGGATGGTATGCTACCCATAAGCTACAAAGTACTGCACCTACTGATGGTGCAGCTCTCATCAATCCAATTTCTAATTTACCAACCATCAATATTTTATCTGCAAATACTGGTATTAATGCCACTGCGCCACCAAACAAAACTGCCAACATATCCATTGCCATAGCTGATAGCATAATTTGATGATTGAAAACAAAATTGATTCCTGCTTTTACCCGTTGCAAATTAGTTTCGCCTTTTGCTACTTGTGGGTTAGCAATACCTTTTAATGTGGTAAAAAATAACACCCCAATTGTGCACAAAGCACATACAATTATGAATGCATTTTTTTCGCCAATAAAACCATATAATAAGCCCCCTAAAGCTGGACCAGCCACAGTAGCCGAGTTCCATACTATACTGCCCCAAGTGGCTGCTTGCCCATATAATTCTTTCGGAACAATTTGCCCCATTAAAGCAGCTTGGGCTGGTGCAAAAAAACCACGAGCTATGCCTGTTAATAAGGTAATACCATAAAATAATTTAACCGTAAGCGATGCATTGCCAATTGGAAACCATATTAACATACCAAACAAAAAAGCGCATAATAAAAATGCACTTGTTGAAAGCAATATGATTTTTTTTCGATTATATAAATCGGCTACATTGCCCGAAAATAAAGCAGTTATTATAAATGGTATAGCTTCGGATAAACCTACAATACCTAATGCCAATGGGTTTTTAGTAATTTCATAAATATAAATGCTGATAATTACGGCTTGCATTTGTAAGCCTAATATAAATAAAAACCTACCCAACTGATAATTGCGGTAATTGCTTATTTTTAAAATGTGGAATGTGTTGTTCAATTAATATGTTTGGTTGATGATTATCCCAATTACTTTTACTGTAAACTGTTTTGCTACAACAAACGTAGTTTATAAAATTGTATTTGACAAGAAATGGAAGATCAAGATGGTTATCTGATTAATGGATTTCAATATTTTATTTTTAATGCTGCATTAACTAAAAACAAACTTTATCTATTTCATATCTTATATCTTTGTAGTAATGAACTATTGTAAATTAATATGGCTTATAATTGTTTTGTTTTCTTGTAGCTTATTTGCTAAAGCCCAAGAATACGAAATGCCTGCTATTCAGGCTGATTCATTAAAAGAAGCAGATACTTTACCCAATTTTATTTTTTATACTATTAAAGATAGTATGCCATTTACGCCACATCAATTAAAAAAAGGTTTGCCAGTTTTGTTTATTTCTTTTAATACTGAATGTGATCATTGCCAAAAGGAAACTGAGGCTATCAAAAATTATATTGATTATTTTTCGGGTATTCAAATCATTATGGTTTCGAGGCAAAGCAGGGCGGATATTTTGAAATTTTATAAAACATATCAGATAAGAGAATACCCCATTATTATGTTGCAAGACCCTAACAATTTGCTACATAAAATTTTTGATTTTGAGTATATTCCTATGCTTAGGCAATACAATAAAAAATGGAAACGAATAGCTGCCTATAATGAACAAGCACCCATGGGTACAATATTAAAAAATTTTGAGGCTGCTGAAAAGAAATAATTTCTATTTTGCATCATCTAAAATAGAAATTAAAAATGCAAATTACATTTTTAGGTACTGGTACTTCTCAAGGCGTTCCTATGATTGCCTGCCCTTGTAATGTATGCCTATCAGATAATACAAAGGATAAGCGCTTACGTTCATCGGTAATGATTGAACATAAAAATAAGAATATTGTAATTGATACTGGCCCTGATTTTAGAACGCAAATGTTAAGAGAGCATGTGAAAGATGTGGATGCTGTTTTGTTTACTCATGAACACAAAGACCACACATCTGGCTTAGATGATATAAGAGCATTTAATTATTTTAATAAAAAACGAATTCCTGTTTACGCCAGTATTCATTCATCAATCAAAATAAAAAATGATTTTGATTATGTATTTAGTGGTAAAAATTACCCCGGTATTCCCGAAATAGATTTGTATGAAATTACAAATTCAAAATTTAATTTTACTGATGATATAGAAATTATTCCAATTGAAGTATTGCACTATAAACTGCCTGTAATGGGCTACCGTATTGATGATTTTACTTACATTACCGATGCAAATTATATTTCGGAAAATGAAATAGAAAAAATAAAGGGTACAAAAGTATTGGTATTAAATGCTTTGCGAAAAGAGCATCATATTTCACATTTTACTTTAGATGAAGCTATTGCAATGGCGCAAAAAATAGGAGCCGAGCAAACTTATTTTACACATATCAGCCATCAATTAGGGTTGCACAATGATGTTAGTAAAGAATTGCCCGAAAATATTTTTTTGGCTTACGATGGTTTGAAAATTTCAATTTGATTTCGTTTCTTTAACCAACTAAAAAAATTAATTTAAATAATGGCAAATAATTATTTTCGAACAAAGTCGGTTGCACAAATTATAGCTGAATCAGAATCGGGCACACATAAACTAAAGCGTACTTTGGGTTTATGGTCGTTGGTAGCTATTGGTATTGGGTGTATTATCGGCACAGGTATTTTTGTTTTAACTGGAAAAGTGGCAATTGAAAATGCAGGCCCTGGGGTTGTAATTTCATTTGTTATTTGTGGTATGGCATGTATTCTGGCTGCCTTGTGTTATGCCGAGTTTGCATCGTTTATTCCTATTAGTGGCAGTGCATACACTTATGCTTATGCTTCGATGGGCGAATTGGTGGCTTGGGTTATTGGTTGGGATTTGATTTTAGAATACGGATTATCTACATCGGCGGTAGCAAGTGGTTGGAGTAGTCATTTTGTTAACTTTATTCAGCTCACCTCCAAAAACTTTTTTAATCTGGATGTCGTCTTTCCAGCCAAATTTGCGCTTACACCTGCCGATGGTGGTTATGGGAATTATCCTGCCATATTTATTTCATTATTAATTACATGGCTTTTAATTACAGGTATTAAAGAAAGTGCAAGATTCAACAATATTATTGTAATTATAAAAGTGGCTGTGGCATTGTTTTTTATTGGCTTGGGTATGTTTTTTATTAATACTGCCAATTGGCATCCATTAGTGCCACACTTTACACCTACGGTAAGTTCGGTTGCCGAAAAGATTGATATGAACCATACAGAATTTTGGAAAGTAATAGTAAGTTGGTTTACCGATTTACCACAAAGTGGCTTTGGTGGATGGAGTGGAATATTTATGGGCGCTGCTGTTATTTTCTTTGCTTATATTGGGTTTGATGCTGTATCTACTACAAGCGAAGAAGCTAAAAATCCATCTAAAGATATTCCAAGAGGAATTATTTGGAGCTTAGTTATTTGCACTATTTTATACATTGTAATGTCGATGGTATTTACAGGCATTGTGAAATGCGATGGCACTTTAAAATTATCTGATTTAGGGGTTGATAAAGGCGCACCAATGGTGTATGCATTTAAACAAGTGCCTAATCATTTTATTAATCATTGGGCTTCGTGGATAATTGATTTGGGTGGCTTGTGTGGTATTACATCTGTATTGTTGGTTACATTATTAGGGCAAAGCCGTGTATTCTTTTCTATGAGCCGTGATAGATTATTACCATCATGGACAGCCGAAATTCATCCTAAATATCAAACACCTTGGAAAGGTACTTTAATTACAGGTGTGTTGGTATCAATTTGTGCTGGCTTTGTACCATTAGAAACTATTGCTGAAATGGCAAACATCGGAACCTTGTTCGCCTTTGTATTAGTAGCTGCTGGTATTATTTATTTACGTAAAAATCAGCCCGAACAAATTGCTTCGTTTCGTACGCCATTTGTGCCTTGGGTTCCATTATTAGCTATTTTATTTTGTGTGGTATTAATGCTTAGTTTACCAGCAGCTACCTGGATTAGATTTGTGGTATGGATGGCTTTTGGTATGCTAATTTATTTTGGCTATGGTGCTAAACGAAGCAAACTAAATGATAAATAAATAAACTATTTTTAAATAAAAAGGCTGCACCAATATTGGTGCAGCCTTTTTTGTTTTTATTAAACTTCTTCGAAAAATACCATTCTTCTCTATAGGTCGCAGACTCCGTTCACAAACATTTTTCGAAGAAATCTATTATACAAATTATCATTTAGGCAATATGCCTACGGCAGGTGCTAAATCGTGCATGGCTTCTGCATCCAACGAATCTTGTTGTTTATCTATCGAATCTTGTTTTGCAGTATTGGTAGGATGGCTTGTGTTGGATTGACAAGACACGATGCCCAATAAACTAAAAATATAAATGCCCATCATTGTTTTTTTTATCATTGTTATATTAAATTGTTTTTGCTGTGGTTAGTGTTCCCAATCACCACATTATTTATTGCTTGTTTCATCATTTTTAATTTTAAAACCTCACAAATTTTAAACGCTTACTCTTTTACAAACTTACCAATTTTTATGTTGCCATTTACAATCCATTGTTTTTATAAAATAAATATTGCTTGTAATTTAGAAACTTCAATTAATAAATCTCCCTTACCCCCTTGTTAAGAGGGAATAATACAAGACCTACCAAATTTTGTTCACAGTATTGTGATAACCTTTCACAGTATTGTGATAACCTTTCACAGTATTGTGATAACCTTTCACAGTATTGTGATAACCTTTCACAGTATTGTGATAACCTTTCACAGTATTGTGATGAGCGTTCACAGTATTGTGATAACCTTTCACAGTATTGTGATAACCTTTCACAGTATTGTGACGACCGTTCACAGTATTGTGATAGTGTAAACTAAATTATGTAAATGTATTTTATAGTCGGCATGAGAGTGTAAAGAAGATTGTGTAAATGTTGTTTATTGGTATTAAATAATATGCTTGGCTACTATCTCTTGCCTACACATTTTTGTAAAAACTATTTTTTAATCTTATCAATGAATAAATTGTAAAGGTTGTTGCCATAATAAGAAACATAGTTTGCCTTACTATTTTATGATAATAATATATTAAATGCTATCGTTAATATTTGGTTTCCATAGTTTTGATTGTATTTTCGCTTACCGATTATGAATTTCTTATTTCCATCTTTTTTATTAGCGGCGGCGGCTGTGGCTTTGCCCATCATTATTCATCTGTTTAATTTTCGCAGATATAAAAAAGTATATTTTCCAAGTATTCAGTTTTTAAAAGAAGTAAAACAACAAACCACCAATCGCAATACTATTAAACATTTGTTGGTATTGTTTTGCCGAGCAATGGCAATACTATTAGCCGTATTAGCATTTGCTCAACCATTTTTAAAAAATGCATTAACCAATATAAAACAAGGCGAACAGCAGGTAAGTATTTATATAGATAATTCATTTAGTATGGCTAATACTAAAAATGGTGTACCGATGATTGAATTAGCAAAACAAAAAGCCATTGAAATAATAAATGGCTATAATGCCACCACACAATTTCAGATTATAAGCAATGAAATGAATGGCAGCCAACAACATTTAGTAGCCAAATACGATGCTTTAAAAATGGTAGATGAAATAAAAATTCAACCTCAATCGCCTACTTTAAATACCATAATTGCCAAACAAAAAAATGCTTTGCATATTAATAAAACCGAGCATTCGCTGGCTTATTTAATATCCGATTTTCAAAAAACACAAAGCAATTTATCGGCATTTACAACTGATACATCGTTTAAAATAATAGCATTGCCCTTGTTTTCAGATGAAAAACAAAACATAAGTATTGATAGCTGTTGGTTTCAATCGCCAGTGCAAACTATTAATCAACAAATGAAATTGTTGGTTAAAATATCAAACTATGGCAATACAGCCATTAGCAGCAATAGGCTTACCTTAATGCTAAATGATAAACTAAAATTTGTTGGCGATTTTTCATTAGCAGCGCATGAAAGTATGATTGATACTATACCATTTACCATTACCCAAGCCTCGTGGAATAAGGGTTTAGTAAGTATTAATGATAATGCAGTAACATTTGATGATACCTACTATTTTACATTCGAAGTAAAAAATAATATCAATGTATTATGCATAAATGATAATACCGAAAACATTTATTTAAAAGCATTATTTGCCGATAAGCAAATAAATAGCACCAATGTAAGCGCAGCACAAATAGATTATGGCATGTTTAAAACCGAGCATTGCATAGTATTAAATAGTTTAAAAACTTTATCAAGTGGGTTGAATAGTGAGTTGCAAAAATTTGTACAAAATGGTGGCAGCTTAATTATTATACCCAATGAAATATCAGATTTTAATACCTACAATAATTTATTAAATGCATTGCAATGTGGCATTTATTCTGATTTAAGTAATAAAGAACAAACTGTGGTTTCGGTAAATACACAAATGGATTTAATGAAAGATGTGTTTTTAAAATTATCAGAAAACATGGATTTGCCAAAAGTTAAAAAACATTTTATAATAGCTACCACAGTAGCCAATAATGAAGAACAAATACTAACCTTAAAAGATGGTAGCAGCTTGTTTAGTAGGTTTAAATCGGGTAGGGGCAATTGCTATATAAGTGCAGTACCATTTGATAAAAACTTTAGCGATTTGCCTATCAAAGCAGTATTTGTGCCTATGCTGTTAAAGATGGCTTTTAGCGGCATACAAACAAATAATTTGGCGTATGTAATTGGCAATAATTCGAGCATACAAGTAAATGCCGACATTAGCCAAAAAGAACCAACATTTACTTTAAAAAGTTCGTTTCAAGAATTTATTCCCGAACAGGTAAGTATTGAAAATACATTGTATTTGAAAATAAAAAATCAAATTTCAAAATCGGGAATATTTGAATTAAACGGAATTGAAAATATAGCCAAACCTGCTTTTGCATTTAATTTTAATAGAAACGAATCGGATTTAAATTTTTATAAAGAAGCCGAATTAAAACAAAAATTGAGCGAAACAAATATAAGTATGATTGATGCTACGCATAAAAACATGACAGCATTAGTAAGCGAAATAAATACAGGCACAGTGCTTTGGAAATGGTGTTTACTATTTGCCTTATTATTTTTGATAATAGAAATTGTATTGCTTCGGTTTTGGAAAGTGTAATTTGAAAATGGCATACTATGACGAGTTGGCAACCTTATATCAATGGCTTTAAAGCCTATTTAAAATTAGAGCGTTCGCTTTCCGACAACTCTATTGAAGCCTACCTACACGATATTAATAAACTGGTTCAGTTTTTAGAAATCAACCATATTAATCTATCAGCATTGCAGATGGATTTAAAAACATTAAAACAATTTGTAAAATGGATTCATGAATTAGGCATGGCAGATTATAGCCAAGCCCGAATCATTAGCGGCATAAAAGCATTTTATAAATATTTATTGATGGAAGATTTGCTGGATAAAAATCCTGCCGAATTATTAGAAGCACCAAAGTTAAAACGACAACTGCCCGATACATTAAGCATTGAAGAAATAGAACAAATATTTGAAGCCATTGATGTAAGCAAACCCGAAGGCGTACGAAACCGAGCTATATTAGAAACATTGTATAGCTGTGGCTTACGAGTTACCGAATTAGTAAATTTAAAAATATCGCATATTTATTTTAACGAACATTTTGTACGAGTAATAGGCAAAGGCGATAAAGAAAGAATAATACCCATTGGCAGCCATGCCATGAAACATATTGATTTGTATTTGCATACCATTCGCAATCATCTAACCATAAAAAAAGGAAACGATGATGTAGTGTTTTTAAATAAACGAGGCAGTAAATTAAGTCGAGTAATGATATTTTTAATCATTAAAGATTTGGTAAATAGTATTGGCATGAAAAAAACAATTTCGCCACATACTTTTAGGCATTCATTTGCTACACATTTGGTTGAAGGTGGTGCCGATTTACGAGCCGTACAAGAAATGCTTGGGCATGAAAGCATTACCACCACCGAAATTTATACCCATTTAGATAGAAGTTTTTTAAGACAAACATTAGTGCAGTTTCATCCTCGATTTAAACATTAAATTTTAATTGGGAATAAAAAAAATTATCTCTGCATTTTGATATGATGGGTAGAGTGTGCACTAATCCCCCTTTTCAAAGGTTGCAAATCACGATTCCATCGGGAGGGTTAGGGGGATTAGAACTAAATACTGAACACTTATCTTCGGGAATATATCAATTAAAAATAGTAGGTGTTGATGGAAGTATAATAAACCGTAAATTTGTAAAACAATAGTTTTTAAAAAATCATAAAGAGGTTGAAACAATTGTTTCAACCCCTTTTCTTTAAATCATCAAATCAAATGAAGAAAAGTATTCTTGTATTATTTTGTGTTACCTGTTTTTTTAGTGTAAAAGCTCAAAACTTAATAAGAAACCCAGGGTTTGAACAGCATATAAATAATGGTTTTGGATGTACACTAGGAAGTAGTATAGGTTTTAGTAATATTTTTGATACTATTACACCAAATGACTGTGGAATTAAAGATTGGATACGAATAAGCGAAACTCCTGATGCTTATTGGAATAAGGGGCATGATTTTCCAACCAATTGGCTTTCAAATTATGTGTATCCTCATAGCGATTCGGTTTGTGTGGGTGTGGCTTTTTATATACAATCAATGCCTAATGTTAGAGAAATAATACAAGGTAAACTAACAAAGCCTTTAATAGCTGATCATCATTACCAATTTAGTATATA
>JBEEMV010000098.1:0-4504 GCA_041192505.1 Bacteroidota bacterium | reverse complement strand
AATATATTGCCTTAAAAAATCCTATTCGTAAATTTTATTTTAGTCGTTTTCTTCGCATCATTCCTATGTATTGGTTATCGTTTTTTGCGTTGGCTATTTGGTCGATAGTTGAACATAAATTGTATCCTAATATTCCAAATGAATTGGCATCGTATGTATTTTTTATGCCCAAATTTAATTGGCTTCAAAATCTACATTTTGCATTTTCAAATATTTTTATTGTGGGTTTAGATTGGTTTTATTTCATTGGGTTTACATCTAATTATCAATATTATTTTAGCAAAGTAATAATTGGCGCACAGGAATTAATAACCTTGAAACCTGCATGGTCATTATCATTAGAGCTTATGTTTTATGTAGCAGCACCACTTTTAGTAAAATGCAAAAACAATATTTTGTTGCTACTCATTTTTGCATTATTGTGTTTGCGATTTTATTTTTATAGCATTGGGCTAAATGGGTTGAATTGGGTGTATATGTTTTTTCCGTTCGAATTGGCTATATTTTTATTAGGCGGCTTGGCTTATAGAATTTCGAAAAAAGAAATACTAAAAACAGAATGGATAAAAAGTGGTTTATTTTTTTTGTTACCCATTTTATTAATCCCAATTACTTTCATTAATTTAAATGAATATAGTTGTTGGAGTTTTTATGCAATTGTATTTATTGTTTTAGCGTTTGGCAATTCATCGCCAAAAATATTTTCGAGTATAGATACTTTTTTAGGCAAATTAAGTTACCCCATTTATATCATTCATTTTGTAGCAGTATTAATGATTCAAGCCGTAGTTAAATCCGAAAATTATTGGCTGTATGGCTTATTGTTATTGGCTTTTACAATGCCAATGCTTTTTATTCAAAACAAAATAAATACACTACGAAATAAAATAACCTAAATATTTATGCCTTAGCAATTTGCATTTTTGTTATTTAATAATCAATTTGCATCGATGAAAAATTTGAGTTGGTTTGAACGAATTTTTGTGGTGTTAAATTTTCCGCCTGCTATTTTATTATTGATGGCAGTGTTTAATGTATTTGTAAGTCCTACAACCATTTGGTGGATTTCGTTTGCAGGGCTTGGCTTTCCTTACATTTTATTAATCAATTTTCTATTCATTTTATTTTGGTTGATAAAAAGAAATTGGTGGATTTTACTTTCGTTATCTATTCTTATTTTAAATTTTAAAAATATTCAAAATGTATTTGCTTGGGGCAACGAAAAACCCTTTACCAAAAACAATTCGAACATTATTAAAGTAATGAATTACAACGTAAGAGTTTTTGATTTGTATGAATGGAGCGATGATAAAAATCATCAAAAAGAAATTTTGAAAAATGTAGAAGAAGCTCATCCACAAATTGCTTGTTTTCAAGAATTTTATTCTACCGAAAATCCCGATTATCAAAAATACAATACCATAAAAAAACTAACCGAAAAAATTGGATACAAATATTATCATTTCGAAATTACATCTACACTTCGTGGCGTAGACCATTGGGGCGTAGCCACTTTTAGCGATTTTCCAATTATCAAATCGGGTAAAATTGATTTTGGAAATCATACCGATAATGCTGCTTCATTTTCTGATATTCAAATTAATAATAGAATTTATCGGGTAATAAATACACATCTTCAATCGGTTTATTTTGGTAAAGAAGATTATAAATATTTGGATGACATACAACTTGACGACGACAAGGATATTAATAGAGGAAAACGAATTTTGCGAAAGCTAAAACGTGGGTTTGTTCGCCGTGCACACCAAGCCGATATGGTGGCAAAAGCTGTAGCCGAAAGCCCTTATCCCGTAATAGTTTGTGGCGATTTTAATGATACACCAGCATCGTATAGTTATCACACTATTCATCAAAATTTGCAAGACGCTTTTTTAGCTTCATCAAAAGGAATTGGAACAAGCTATATTAGCAAATTTCCATTTATGCGAATAGATTATATTTTGCCCGATAAATCAATTGAAGTAATGAAATTTGATGTGATAAAAACAAATCCATATTCTGATCATTATCCAATTATTAGCTGGTTAAAGCTGAAATAAATAATTACAAAAAATCTAACTAAATAATCATGAACGAATCTTTACAATCATTAGAAGCCATTCAACAAAAAATTATACTTGTTCAACAAAAAATTGAACAACAAAAAATAGAAATTGAAAAAGTAAAAGCCGAGAACGATAAATTGGTTGAACAGCTTATCAATTCTGAAGAAAGCAAAAAACAAAGCGAAACAAAAATTGTAGAATTAGAAGCACAAATGCAATCGTTAAAATTAGCTAAATCATTAAGCGATGAAGATGAAGTTAAAAAGGCTGAATTGAAAAAAATGATTTCGAATATGATTAAAGAAGTAGATAAATGTTTGGCTGTAGTAAATACCGAACAAGCATAAATTAACTTCTTCGGAAATTTACCATTCTTCTCTGAAGGAGAAGGTAGGATGAGGTTGCAATAAAATAATTTCTGAAGAAGTTAAATGTTATTTATTTTTTAAACATTAGTGTTGAAGCAATAAACAAATTTTTAATTGCGTTGTTAAAAAACCAAAAGCATCTGAAAACTTATTTATAAAAAATATTTCAGATATTTGAACCATTCATTTTCCTAAAAACAATCAATGAGTAAAGCAGTTCCAGGCCCATTATTAAGCAAAATTATTTACCCCGAAGATTTAAGAAAGCTTCGCAAAGACCAATTGCCGCAGGTTTGTAAAGAATTACGCCAATTTATTGTAGATACTGTAAGTGTGTATGGTGGGCATTTTGGCGCCAGCATGGGTGTGGTTGAATTAACAGTGGCTATTCATTATGTATTTGATACACCCAACGACCAATTGATTTGGGATGTGGGTCATCAAGCATACGGACATAAAATTTTAACAGGCAGAAGAGAAGATTTTCATACCAACAGAAAATATAAAGGCATTAGCGGTTTTCCGAAACGGGATGAAAGCAACTATGATACATTTGGTGTTGGTCATTCATCCACATCTATTTCGGCAGCCCTAGGAATGGCAATGGCTTCGAAATATAAAAAAGATAAAAAGAAACAGCATATTGCAGTTATTGGTGATGGCGCAATGACAGCAGGAATGGCATTTGAAGCCATGAATCATGCAGGCGTTAGCAAAACAAATATGCTAATTGTATTGAATGATAATTGTATGAGCATCGACCAAAATGTGGGTGCATTAAAAGAATATTTAACCGATGTAACCACATCGGCCACTTACAATAAAATACGAAATGATATTTGGAATACGCTGGGAAGTATTCCTGGAGGAAATATGAGCCGCCACATGCTTAGCAAAATTGAAGCTGGGCTAAAAGGTGTGATTACAAAATCGGCAAATATTTTTGAATCATTACAATTAAGATATTTTGGACCTATTGATGGACATGATGTTTTGCGATTGGTAGAAGTATTTTCAGAATTAAAAAATATTGATGGTGTAAAAATATTGCATGCACTTACCACAAAAGGTAAAGGCTATGATTTAGCCGAAAAAGACCAAACATTATGGCATGCACCAGGTTTATTTAATTCGGAAACGGGCGAATTAAAAAAGAAAATTATTGATAAACCCATGCCACCAAAATATCAAGATGTATTTGGCTGGACAATGATTGAATTAGCAAAACAGAATGATAAAATAATGGGCGTTACGCCTGCTATGCCAAGTGGCAGCTCATTAAAATATATGATGAAGGAAATGCCTACCCGAGCTTTTGATGTGGGCATTGCCGAGCAACATGCAGTTACATTTTCGGCAGGCTTGGCTACACAAGGCTTACGACCATTTTGCAATATTTATTCTTCATTTATGCAACGTGCTTACGACCAAGTGATACATGATGTTGCTTTGCAAAATCTTCCTGTTGTATTGTGTATGGATAGAGGCGGCTTGGTGGGCGATGATGGTGCTACACATCATGGTGCTTATGATATTGCTTTTATGCGTTGTATTCCGCAATTGATTGTAAGTGCACCCATGAATGAAGAAGAGTTGAGAAACTTAATGTACACAGCGCAATTAGAAAAAAATAAAGTTCCGTTTTGTATTCGTTACCCACGTGGCGAAGGTGTGATGACGGATTGGCAACGCCCATTTGCCGAAATAGAAATTGGTAAAGGCAGAAAAATATGTGATGGCGAAAATGTGGCTGTGCTTTCGATTGGGCATGTAGGAAATTTTGTAACTGAAGCTTTTAAAACATTACATACTGAAAATATTCATCCAGCGCATTATGATATGCGATTTGTAAAACCATTGGATGCTGAAATGCTTCACGAAATTTTTAGCAAATTTAAAAAAGTAATAACCATTGAAGATGGCTGTATTCCTGGCGGATTTGGATCAGCTATTTTAGAATGGATGAATGATAATAATTACACAGCTCATGTAAAACGATTAGGCATACCCGATACATTTATTGAACAAGGTACACCCAAAGAATTACAACAAGAATGTGGTTTTTATGTG
>JBEEMV010000097.1:0-14486 GCA_041192505.1 Bacteroidota bacterium | reverse complement strand
ATTACAATTATTTTTGTTTCGATTATTATTTTAACATTAGCAGCTTTAAAATGGCATCATGAAGGGCGATTGTTTTCGAAAGCAGAACCTAAAAAAATGGAAGCGGAAAAAAGTCCTTACGATACTGTTGCAGCAATGGTTGATACGCCTATGGTTGCTGCAATTGACACTACAATTAATGATTCAAGCATGACTGCAAAAGAAACAAAAACTGAAGCCCCAATAAAAGAGAAACCAATTGAAAAAATAGTAGAACAAAAGCCAAAAGAAGAACCTAAAAAAGCTACTGATTTATTTGGTAAAGAGATGAAAGAAATGCCATCAAGTTTCGAGGGCTATTTAACCACAATGGCTAACCCAGCGGTTGATTATGATACCCGTTTTTCTTATTCAGATAATTATATTGGTAATTATTTTACCTCAAATGCAGTGGCTGTGCAGGTTGATGAAAAAGGAAACGAAATAAATAAAATGAGTGTTGATGAATTTTTGGGTGTATTAAGAGTAAATGAATTTAAAATTAGAATAAAAGACAAACAACAAAGCGGCGGACGAATTGCTGTTTTAAAATTCAGTTATCAATTTTAAAATTGCAAAGCAATCTATGTTTTCTATTGTTTCCTTCATCAATATTTTGTAAAAAATGACTTTAAAATAACTACAACCAGTTAGTTTAGTATTTCCTTTAAAACTATGTGGTAAAATTGTATTGCCTTTGTTTTTTGCTAAATACTAACCACCAATAACTAAAAACTGCTAACTTGTATTTATCTTCGCCGCCCTTATGCTAACGGTAAATTCAGTTTCAGTAAAATTCGGAGCCTCGGTGCTTTTCGATAATGTAAGTTTTGTAATTAATCCACGTGAACGTGTAGGTCTTGCAGGTAAAAATGGTGCAGGAAAATCTACCTTGATGAAAATTATTGCTGGTTGGCAATCTTCGTCAAGCGGCTCAATTGATGTGGCTAAGGGAACAAAAATTTGTTACCTACCCCAAGATTTAACAGTAAATACAGATAAAACAGTATTAGAAGAAACCAAGTTGGCTTTTGCCGAAATCAATAAATTGCAAAAGCGATTAGATGAAGTTACTGATTTAGTAATTAACACCGACCCTAACCATGAAAAATACATGGATTGGTTAATTGAGCAAAGCGATATTATGGAACGCATGGATATGCTGGGTGCAGATTCTATTGAATCGGACACGATTAAAGTATTAGAAGGTTTAGGATTTAAACAAACCGATTTTGATAGACATACATCTGAATTAAGCGGTGGCTGGTTGATGCGTATTGAATTATCAAAAATTTTATTGCAACATCCCGATGTAATTTTATTAGATGAACCTACCAATCACTTAGATATTGAAAGTATTCAATGGCTGGAAGAGTGGATGAATAACTACGATGGCGTAGTGTTGATGGTAAGCCATGATAGAACTTTTTTGAATACCGTTACCAATAGAACTATTGAAATTAGTAATCAAAAAATTTATGATTATAAATGTAAATACGATGATTATTTGATTGAACGGGTAACCCAACGTGAATTGCAATTGGCTACACAAAAAAATCAGATGAAGGAATACGAACGTACCGAAGCCTTGATTGATAAATTTAGAGCCAAGGCAAGTAAAGCCACCATGGCTCAATCGTTGATAAAAAAATTGGATAGAATGGAGGTAATGGAAGTAGATAATGAAGATACATCATCTATGAAATTTACTTTTCCTGATGCACCACGAAGCGGATTAACGGTGGTAGAAGTAATTGGATTAAGCAAAAGTTTTGGCGAAAAAAATATTTTAAAAAATGTAGCATTAAAGATTGAACGGGGCGAAAAAATTGGCTTTGTAGGCAAAAACGGAATGGGTAAAACCACGATGGGCAAAATGATTGTTGGCGAAGAAGATTATGAAGGTATTTTAAATTTGGGTTCAAATGTTTCGATAGGTTATTATGCACAGCATCAAGCCGAAAAATTATTGAATAATGAAACCGTATTAGAAACTATTGAAAATGCTTTACGACCAGGTGTTGATATTAATGCAAGAAGTTTACTGGGTGCATTTTTATTTAGTGGCGAAAATGTAACCAAAAAAGTAAAAGTATTAAGCGGTGGCGAAAAAAGCAGATTGAGTTTAGCTAAATTAATGTTGGAAGAACACAACGTTTTAATACTGGATGAACCTACCAATCACTTAGATATTAAAAGTATTGAAGTATTAAAAGATGCATTGGCAAGATTTAACGGAACTATTATTGTAATAAGCCATGACCGTGATTTTTTAGCAGGCTTAACCTCAAAAACTTTTGAATTTTTAGATGGCAATGTGAAAGAATATTTAGGCGATATTAATTATTTCTTAGAACAAAAGAAATTGACAAATATTCGTGATTTTGAAGAGCAAATGGCTGCTAATCAAAAAGCAAAAGAAAAAAATAATAAAAAAGATAAAGAAGAAATTAAGGTAGATGAAAAGGATTTGCAAAAGCGCAAAAAAGATTTAGAAAATTGCGAAAAGAAAATTTCGACTACCGAACATGCTTTAAGTGTAATAGAAACTAAAATGGGCAATATGACTGATTTTGCTGGCACTGAATACAAACAATTATTTAGCGAACATCAAAAATTAAAAACCGAATTAACAGCGCTGATGAATCAATGGGAAGAATTAGCTTCAGTTGAGTAATTCAGTATTATCAAAAGTTTTTAAGTGTTTTTAGACCAGATAAAAAGCATCTGCTAAAAAAATATTTTTTTTTCTTAAAAAAACTTCTAATTTCGTATTCTAACAATCAAAAATAATTATTCTAAAATCATGAAAAAAGTACTACTCTTCTCTTTTTTTGTAGCGTCATTAATGGCTTCAATTAGTGCAAATGCACAGACAATTTTCTCGGAAAATTTTGATGGATTAACTGCCCCTAATTTACCAACCAATTGGACACAATGGAATGGTGATGCTTTAACAGTTAACTCAGGGTTAAGTACTTATAATTTTGGTACGAATGCTTGGGTATCAAGAACTTTTACTGGTTCTACAGATGGTTTAATGTTTAGTACATCATGGTATTCTGCTGCTGGTATATCTAATGATTGGTTAATTTCACCATCAATTACAGGTGTGGTTGCAAATTCATGGTTATTGTTTGATGCAGTATCATTAGATGGTAATTTTCCTGATGCATTTCAAGTAAAAATTTCAACTACAGGAAATAATCCTGCAACTGATTTTACAAGCGCAGCTGTATTAACAGTTACTGCCGAAAATTCAACTTGGACAACACATGCAATTGACTTATCAGCTTATGTTGGGCAACCAATTTATATTGCTATTATTAATAATAGTAATGATAAATTTGTTTTAGCATTAAATAATTTTGTTGTTAAGGTATTACCAAGCGATGATTTGAATTTTCAAGCTATGACTCCTGGTAAAAGCGAATATCTTTCTTATGCTTTAGTAAATGGAAGTGTAAATGTATTCGGTCAGGTAAGAAACCAAGGTGCAAATACAATTACATCTTTTGATTTAAAAATCGACGATGGTATTTCTGTTGCTACTTTCCCTCAAACACCTTCTATTGCTCCATATCAAACTGCCATCATTAATGCTCAATACACAATGCCAACAGTTGGTATGCATCCAGTAAAAGTTTGGATTGAATTAGCAAACGATGTTGATCATACAAATGATACATTAAAATCAGAATTTGGTGGTGCTTCTTTTACCCCAACTCATCATATTGTTTTTGAAGAAGGAACTGGAACATGGTGTGGTTGGTGCCCACGTGGTGCAGTATTTATGGATTCAGTTCATAAAGCAAATAAAAATGAAGTATTTATTGCAGTTCACAATAGTACATCAGATCCAATGCAGATTTTAAACTATGATAATGGTTTAAAAGCATTGCCAGGATTCAATGGCTTTCCAAGTGTAGTAGTTGATAGAGCAGAAGTAATTGATCCAAGTCAAATGTTTACTGGATATTCTGATCATATTGCAGATTTTGGCGTTGCAGATTTATCATTTACTGCTACAGAATCTGGTAATACAATTACAGCAAATGTTTCAGCTAATTTTGCAATTGATGCAGATGCAACTCACGATTATCGTTTAGCATTTGTAGTTACAGAAGATAAAGTACATGGTACTACTTCTAACTACGATCAACATAATTATTATTCTGGTACAGCAGCTCCAAATTTATCAGGTGCTGGTTTAATATGGGATAACGAATCTGATCCAGTTCCTGCTGCTAAAATGAATTTTGATTTTGTAGCTCGTTCAATTGATGGTAATAATTTTGGTGGTACACCAGGTTCTTTACCAACAACTATCACTCATGGTTCAACTTATACTCATACGTTTACTTATACTATACCTACAACTGTAGATTCAACAAAACTTCGTTTAGCAGTATTGTTAATTAGCAAC
Organism: Bacteroidota bacterium; assembly: GCA_041192505.1. Taxonomy (GTDB): domain Bacteria; phylum Bacteroidota; class Bacteroidia; order Chitinophagales; family CAIODY01; genus CAIODY01. The sequence goes on along the minus strand of JBEEMV010000097.1, from coordinate 10,042 downwards.
AAATCTAATGAAGCACAAAATGCTAGAGTGATTGACTGGGTTAAAAAACCAAGTGGTTTTGGAAGTGTAATTGCTAACAAAGATTTTACATTAAATATTTATCCTAACCCTACTTCTAATATTTTGAACTTAGGATTAGAAATGAATGTTACTGATAATGTATCGTATACAATTACTAATATTTTAGGACAAACTTTATCTCTTGAAAATTTGGGTTTATTATCTAATGGTTCAACAACAAACCATTCAGTTAATGTAGCTAATTTACCTTCAGGAAATTACATTTTAACGGTTAAAACTTCAAAAGGAGTTTATACTAATAAATTTATTAAAGAATAATTTTATTTAATTACTAAAAAAGGCACAACAAATATTTGTTGTGCCTTTTTTTTGTTTATTCTAAAATCCAATCTATATTTGAAAAAATATTTAATCATGAAAAAAATATTACTTACAATTAGTTTATTAATAAGTGTTTATGCTACTACAATGGCACAATCATTTTCATTGCAAGATACGGTTGAAAATGCTAATGGTACTTTATGTACAACCTCAGTTCATGGTGAATTTAAAGTTTATAACACAGGTACTACGCCCGATACTTTATCATGGTCAAGATCATTTGAATCAAATTGGCCATCAGCTTGGACAGTTGCCACATGTGATAATAATGGTTGTTATGCTAGCAGTGTTGTTAAAATGACATTTATTGTTGCTCCAGGCGATTCAGCAACTATTTCAATGACTATATCTACAAATAATGTAGCTGGTAACGGTGTAATTGCCACTAACATTAGTAAAGTAGGTGGTGCATCACTTAGCAATCGAATGAAATCAGTTGTTACAGTTTGTACAAATCCAAATGGTATCAACGAAAATAAATTATCTCAAATCAAATTTTATCCATCACCATTTCAAGCTAATTTAAATGTTCAATTAAACAATAATTCAACTGCAAAATCAATTGAGTTTTATAACCTAATTGGCTCGTTAGTTTACAAGCAAGAAATTGCTTTAAACGATGATTTTATTTCAGTAAATGCTAGTTCATTACCTAAAGGATTATATTTTGTATCACTATTAGATGCAAACAGAAAAATATTGTTGAGCAAACGAATCGAAAAAAATTAATTCAACAAAAAAATTACTAAGCCGCTTCCTTATCGAAGCGGCTTTTTTATTAGACTTCTTCGGAAAATACCATTCTTCTCTATTGGAGAAGATAAAGATGAGGTCATTAATATGCATTTTCCGAAGAAGTCTATTGCTAACATTTTATCAAATATTAGTATTACAAAATAAAATTGCTCAAATTCGCATTTCATTTTTCAAAATAATATTTCATGTATTCAATAGCTATACACGGCGGCGCTGGAATTGTAACTCGTCAAACCATTTCTGAGCTTGATGATCCATTGTTCAGAGAAGGATTAAACGAAGCTTTAACAAAAGCCGAATCAGTTTTAAAAGCCGGCAAAAGCGCATTAGATGCGGTAGAAACGGCTGTAAAATGTTTAGAAGATAATCCATTATTTAATGCTGGCAAAGGCGCTGTATATACCAAAAAAGGTATTCATGAGTTAGATGCAAGTATTATGGATGGCAAAACATTACAAGCTGGTGCAATTACTGGCGTACGAAATGTAAAAAATCCTGTATCATTAGCTAGATTGGTAATGGAGCAAAGCGGACATGTATTGCTTAGTGGCAAAGGCGCAAACGATTTTGCGTTAAAAGTAAAAGTGCCAATGGAATCGGATGATTATTTTTATACTAAATCAAGATACGACCAATGGTTAAAAGTTCGACATACAGATTTTTACCATCTTGATCATATTGGTGACGAAACACCCGATAGAAAATTTGGAACAGTTGGTGCAGTGGCTTTAGATGCGTTTGGAAATTTAGCCGCAGCCACAAGCACAGGCGGAATGATAAATAAACAATTTGGTAGAGTGGGCGATAGCCCTTTGGTTGGCGCTGGCACTTATGCTAACAACAATACTTGTGCAATAAGCTGCACAGGGCATGGCGAACATTTTATTAGAATGGTTGCTTCGTATGATGTATCATGTTTAATGGAGTACAAAAATTTTACACTACAACAAGCCGTTGAAAAAGTAGTGTTAGAAAAATTAAAAAATGCAGGTGCCGAAGGCGGAATGATTGCTGTTGATACACTTGGTAATATTGCATTGGTGTTTAATTCGCAAGGCATGCATCGTGGAAGCATAGCGGCTGATGGCAAAAAATATATTGCTTTATATGGTAATGAATAAAATAAAATAAAGAATGAAAAGAAATAATAGGTTGAAGTTTTTGATAACAATTTGCATTGCAATATTTTTATTTCATTCCTGTAAATGGATGAATAAAAATAACGACGATACTGATTTTGCAGTATCGGATACAGCGGCAATACAAAAAATATTTATTGCCGATAAAGCAAATCATACCATTACTTTAGAAAAACAAAAAGATAATTCGTGGAGAGTAAATGGAAAATATAATGTTAGGAAAGATGCTATAGCACTGCTTCTACAAGGCATGCATGATATTAAAGTAAACCGACCAATATCAATAAAAGAACATAATACGGTGGTTAAAGAAATGGCTGCATCGGCCATTAAAGTTGAAATTTTCGACCATTCAAAAGAGCCGATAAAAAAATATTATGTGGGTGCTATTGCAAAAAATTATCAAGGAAATTATTTTTTAATGGATGGCAGCGATCAACCTTATTTGGTTGAAATACCTGGCTTTGAAGGCGAAGTAAGTGTTAGATATATTGTTGATGAATTAGATTGGCGTACAAAAAATATCACTCAACTAAAACCTAACGATATTAAAAATGTATCAGTAATTTATTTTGATGAAAGAAAGGATGAATCATTTAGCATTGCGCCATTAAATTTAAATGAATATAAAATGATGCCCGATGAAGGCAAGCCCGATACTAAAAAATGTTTCGAATTATTTTCATCATTTAAAAACTTGAATGCATTGGCTTATACTTTAAATATTGCTGAAACAGATACATTTAAAAAGCTATCGCCATTTGCCATGATTGAAATAATTGACAACAACAATGTGAAGCAAAACATAGAGTTGGTGCATGGTCCATTAAGTAAGCGAAGCAAAAAACAATTTGATGATTTTGGTCATCCGATGCGATTTGATGAAGAAAATTATTTTGCTTGGATTAATAATCATACTGATTTTATAAAAATTCAGGACTTTGCTTTGCGCAATATTTTAAAATCAAAAAAATATTTTTTAGTAAAATAATTTTAACATCGTGATGAAATTGAAACAACTTTTTTTTGCAATAGCATCTTTTGTAATTATTACAAATAGTGGTTGCAATTGCAATAATCAACAAAAAAAAATTGATGAAAAAGTAGCTACTATTAAAGTTGATTTAAAAGTAAATAGATTTGATAAAGATTTATTTTTATGCCACAAGCAAAATGATTTTTCATCATTGCAAAAAAAATATCCTACCTTTTTTAAAATGTATATTCAACAGATTTTGCAAATTGGAAATCTGAATGATTCAACAGATTTTAAAATGAAAATGTTTTGTAATAATAAATCTATTGCAAGTTTGCAGGATACGGTTCAAAAATATTATTCCGATTTTTCATCTTATCAAATGCAGCTACAAAAGGCATTTCAGTATCATACTTATTATTTACCACAAAGTAAAATACCTGCCGTTTACACATTTATTAGTGAATTTGGATATGGTGTAATTACTACCGATAGCACTTTAGGAATTGGATTGGATATGTTTTTAGGCGAACAATATCCTTACTACTCAGCATTAGGGTTTCCGAATTTTGTAATAAAAAAATGTACGCCAAAATACCTTATTACATCATCTATGAAAGCTTGGGGGCAATCCATTATTACCGAAAATCATTCGAGAAGAAAATTGATTGATAGAATGATTAATGCAGGAAAAACAATGTATTATTTAGATAAAGTTTTACCCGAAACACCCGATTCAATTAAGATAGGTTATTCATCTATTCAAACTTTATGGTGCAATTATAATGAGTTTAAAATATGGGAATTTTTTATCAAAAATAATTTATTGTATTCAACGGATATGATGGAAGTGAGCCATTTTATTGGCGATTCGCCTGTTACACCAGGTATGCCGCCTGATGCACCTGGCAACATTGGTACATGGGTAGGTTGGCAAATTGTAAAAGAATATATGGATAGAAATCCGAAAATAACCATGCAACAATTATTGGCTGAAACCGACGGACAAAAAATTTTAGAACTAAGTAAATACAAGCCCAAGAAGAAATAAATGAAATGAAATTTTCGGAACAAATAAAATTAGCATTTCAATTTATTGTAAATAATAAATTACGAGCCACACTTACAGTAATCATCATTGCTTTAGGCATTACTGCATTGGTAGGAATTTTAACTGCCATTGATGGAATGGAAAATAGCATCAGCAATTCATTTACAAATATGGGCGCTAATAGTTTTAGTTTGCGCAATAAAGAGATGGTGGTACACATGGGTGGCGGCAATAAAAAGCCCAGAGAATTCAGACCCATTACTTTTGATGAAGCCATTCATTTTAAAACACAATTTGAATTTCCAGCACAGGTTACCATGTCGGTACGATTGAGTCAGGTAGCCACTTTGGAGTATCAATCAAAAAAAACAAATCCGAATATTGGGTTGATGGGTATTGATGAAAATTATTTTAAAGTATCGGGTTATGATATTCAATTTGGAAGAAATTTTAGTAAAAATGAAATTGATGAAGGTGCATCTGTTGTGGTGTTAGGACGTGATGTAGCAGCCAAATTATTTAAGAAACCTAAAAATGCAATTGATGAAATAATTAGTGTGGGGCATATTCAATATCGTGTTGTTGGTGTATTAGCAAGCAAAGGCGTAAGCAGGTTTGTAAGCAGCGATAATAATGGGTTTGTACCTGTGGTAAATGGTAAAAGAAGTTGGCCACTTTCATCAAAAGTATCTTATGTAATTACGGTTGGTGTTTCAAAATATCAATTGTTAAATCCTGCTGTAGCCGAGGCTGAAAGCCGATTTAGAATAATTAGAAGAACACCATTAGATATTGAAAACGATTTTCAGGTAATGCGTAGCGATGATTTAGCACATGAATTAATTAGCAATTTAAAATACGTTACATGGGCTTGTGTTTTTATTGCCATCATTACATTGATTGGCGCAGCCATAGGATTAATGAATATAATGTTGGTTAGTGTTACCGAACGAACTCGTGAAATAGGCATCAGCAAAGCAATTGGGGCTACTAATAAAATAATTTTACAACAGTTTTTATTAGAGTCGGTTTTAGTTTGTCAGATGGGTGGTGTATTGGGTGTGTTAGTGGGTTTGGGTATTGGCAATGCTGTATCGGCTATGATGGGCAGCAGTTTTTTTATACCTTGGTTATGGATGATTTTGGGATTGATAATATGTTTTGTGGTTGGCATTGCAGCAGGCATTTATCCTGCATTAACTGCCGCCAAACTCAATCCTATAAATGCTTTACGAAACGAATAAATAATTTATCGAAATAATTATATGACCACTACACCCGAAATAAATAGTGAATTTAAATTAGCTGCTGAATACGTTTTACAAACTTCAAAAAATATTTTTTTAACAGGAAAAGCAGGTACAGGCAAAACCACATTCTTAAAATATATTCAAAATCAAACTCGTAAAAACACGGTAGTAGTAGCGCCCACTGGTGTTGCAGCTATTAATGCAGGTGGTGTTACGATGCATTCATTTTTTCAATTGCCATTCATTCCGTTTGTACCACAGGCTGGCGGCGGTTTTCAGGTAAATGATTTTGTAGATAAAAATACTTTATTTAATACCGTAAAATTTAATAAAACAAAAATCGACCTTTTTCGTGAGTTAGATTTATTGGTAATTGATGAGGTAAGTATGCTGCGTAGCGATACATTAGATTGTATTGATACTATCCTTCGACACTTTAGAAGGCAATGGGATAAGCCATTTGGCGGTGTTCAGGTTTTGTTTATTGGCGATATGTATCAGCTGCCGCCAATTGTAAGAGAGTGGGATTTTTTAAAACAATTTTATGAAACACCATTTTTCTTTAGCTCAAAAGTGTTAGAAGAAAATCAACCCTTATTTATTGAACTAAAGAAAATTTATCGTCAAAATGAGCAAGTATTTATTGATATATTAAATCGATTGCGCAATAATCAATTAGATAAAAATGATTACGAAATATTGCATCAACAGTACAATCCATACGATGTAAATAATCTTGAAAACTATATTACACTTACCACTCATAATTGGAAAGCCGATAAAAAAAATGAATTAGAATTAAATAAATTAGAAGGCGAACGATTTCATTTTAGAGCAAAAATTGCTGAAGATTTTCCAGAAAACGCATATCCTGTTGAAGAAAATTTATATTTAAAAACAGGTGCTCAAGTAATGTTTATTAAAAATGATAGTAGCCTTGAAAAGCGCTACTTTAATGGAAAGTTGGCTACTGTAGTAAAAATAAAAGATGAAGAGATTACAATAAAATTTCATGATTCGAATATTGAAATGGTAGTTGAACATGAAACGTGGCGAAACGTGAAATACAATTTAAATAAAGAAACTAATAAAATAAGCGAAGAAGAAATTGGTAGTTTTTCGCATTATCCCATTCGATTAGCTTGGGCTATTACTATTCATAAAAGCCAAGGTTTAACTTTCGAAAAAGCTATCATTGATGCTGGCGATGCATTTGCACCTGGGCAAGTGTATGTGGCACTTAGTCGTTGTACAACTTTAAAAGGTGTGGTATTGCTTTCAAAAATAACTTCATCATCAGTTAAAACAGATGAACGAATTATTGAATTTGCTAATCGTGAAAATACGATAGACGAACTAACTGCAAATTTAGAAAATGAAAAGAAAGAATACTCGAAAACCTTATTGGTAAAGGCTTTTAATTGGGCAAAAATGGTAAGCATTACCGAAGATTTTTATGATACTATTGAAATTAGGCAAATACCTGATAAAGAGGAAACACAATTGATGGCAAAAACCATGATTGAAAAAGCGAAAGAACAGCAGCAAATAGCCGAAAAATTCATCCCACGATTACAATTTATTTTAGATAATATTCATTTGCCCGAAAAAGAAAATGAGCTGAACGATTTAGTATCACGGGCTGTACCTTACTTCTGTTCGGCATTACAAGATGATTTATTGAAACCATTCAGAAAATATATTGCTTCATTAAAAGGTAAAAAAAATGTAAAAGCATATACTAAAGAATGTGTTGAAGTTGAATTAATGATGTATCATCAATTGCAATTGGTAGAAAAATTATCATTTGGCGATACCGTTTTTTATACAGGAAATTCGTTTAGCGGTGCAATTGAAAAAACAGATTTAAAAGAAATTTCGAAGAAAGCTGAAAAAGGAGATTCGCATAAATATTCGTTTGAATTATACAAAGAAGGAAAAACAATTGACGAAATAAGTGTGCAACGTGGCATGGCAAAAACCACTATTGAAAGCCATTTGGCAACTTATGTAGCAACAGGAAAAATCGATATTCATCAATTAGTAGATGCCGAAAAAATAAAAATAATTGAAGCTGCGGTAGCAGAAATGGGCGATGAAAAACTTACACCTTTAAAACAAAAACTAGGCGATGATTTTGGTTTTGGTGAAATAAGATTGACAATTAGTTATATGAAATGGAAACAGAATAGGTAATAAAAAACTAGCATCCATCTTAAATAAAAAAAGCCTTTCAGTAATTTGCTGAAAGGCTTTTTTGTTGAAAATAAAACTAATGTTTGGCTAAATAATCAGCTACGCCAGCATGTGTATCTTTTAAACCATCTTTGCCCGATACCCAATTGGCAGGACATACTTCGCCATTTTCTTCAAAGAAGATTAATGCATCTAACATGCGTAAAGTATCATCTACATTACGTCCTAAGGGAAGATTATTTACTAATTGATGTTGAACTGTACCCTCTTTATCAATTAAAAATAAACCACGATAAGCAATCAATTCGCCATTGGCAGCTAAATTGTTGTTATCATCTACAAAAAAATCGCCAGCTAACACATCATAATTAGATGAAATTGTTTTGTTGGTATCAGCCACTATTGGATACGTAACACCTTTGATTCCGCCTTGTGCTTTGGTCATTTGTAACCATCCCCAATGCGATTGTTCTGTATCGGTGCTGCAAGCTACTACTGCACAATTGCGTTTTTCAAATTCGCTTAATTTTTCTTGAAATGCATGCAACTCGGTAGGGCATACAAATGTGAAATCTTTTGGATAAAAAAAGAAAACAACATTTTTGTTTCCTACATATTGTTGTAATGAAAAATCATCAATTATTTCATTACCATTAACTACTGCTTTTGCTTTAAATGATGGCGCTTTTCGGCCTACTAATACTGACATATTAAATTTTGTTTTTTTATATTGTTTTAAAAATGAATTGCAAATGTAAATTGAAAAAATATTAATTTTTGTGATTTATATTTTGTTAAAAGATAGTGATAAACTAACAACAAAAAATTATTTTTGTTTTCTTGCAACCTATGTTTTATTAATTGCATCTTTATCTTTACGTTAAAGTTTATTTTCAATATTTATTTTAGTTAATCAATGAGACAACATATTTTATTTAGCATCTGTTTTTTATCGGGCATTATTTTTTTAAATAGTTGCCGCAATGATTTTGATATTGCTTCCCAATGGAAAGAAATACCTGTAGTTTATGGTTTATTAGATGCCGATAGTAATGTGCAATATATAAAAGTTGAAAAAGCATTTTTAGATAAATCAATTGGTGCTTATGAAATGGCTTCAAAAACAGATTCAATTTATTATTTGCAAAAACTAAAGGTAAAACTTTTTGCAACCAACCCTTCTACGAATGAAAAAATTGCTGGAGAGGATTATACTTGCACTTTGGTAGATGGGGATAGTATTGGATTAAAAAAAGACCAAGGTACTTTTGCTAGTTCGCCTAATTATTTTTTTAGATTAAAACATAAATTAAATTCAAAATATAATTATAATTTGGAAATAACCAAACCAGATGGAAGCATTGTAGGTACTGCTACAACCAATGTATTGGGTAAAGTAAATTCTTGGCCTTCTTCTACTACATCAAGCAATGGGTTTAGTTTTTATGTAAAAAATTTACAGACACCCAATAAAATAGTGTTTTTAATGTCGCCTGATGTAAATGCTGTTTCTTGTGATTTGATAATTAGAACTTATTATAAAGAACTTCCAATTAATTCAACTGATACAAGCTTCCATTATGCTGATTGGTATGTGTTATCAAATATTACTTATGCAAATGGCAAAGCTCTTAATGATGCCCCATCATTTATAGGCACAGGATATTACATGAATTTAAGAAATGAATTGAGAGATAAACCAAAAAATGTGAAACGCTTTTTTAATCGATTAGATTTTATTGCATTTTCGGGCAATCAAGTATTTGAAGATTATAGAAATGTAATCAGCGCACAATCAGGTTTTACATCAGGCAATTCGCAACCTATTTATACCAATATTGTAGGTGGTGGATTAGGATTGTTTGCTAGCCGAAATACATCTACACTTAAAAATGTAATGATATCTGCTTCTTCTTTAGATTCACTAAAAAAAGGAATGTATACCTACGATTTGGGTTTTGATAATTAATGTTGAAGTGTACAAAAAAATGTGGCTGTATCAGGTCAATAAATTATTGCATAAAAAAAGCGAACTTTTAAAGTTCGCTTTTTTTATTTGTATTAATAACTAATTAATTTCCTTTTATTACTTCACGGGCAATTACTAATTTTTGAATTTCGCTTGTGCCTTCGCCAATGGTACAAAGTTTCGAATCTCTCCAAAATTTTTCAACAGGAAAGTCTTTAGTATAGCCATATCCACCAAATATTTGTACTGCATCTTCGGCTACATCAACAGCTATTTCGCTGGCATAATATTTTGCAAAAGCAG
>JBEEMV010000096.1:0-18510 GCA_041192505.1 Bacteroidota bacterium | reverse complement strand
AAGCCCAAAATTGAACCATTAGTGCCGCATGGAGCAGTCACAATTTGATGAATATCTCTAACCCAAATATTTACATTATCATTTGTTCCAGCTGGTCGTTGAATAAATTGAGAAATGTCATAAAATACTCGACAAATAACATCTCTACGTGCAATTTCAATCGCAGTATTCCCATACATACCACAACTTGGCTCAAACCATAAATTAAAATAACCAGAAGTACATAGAAGGACTGATTTAAATTGATTGGCTTCTCCACCTACTTGTAAATCTTCTAAAGCAATTTTATTTCCATATAAATCAATTAGTTTGTCAAACTCATGCGCATATGCTAAATGTTCTGATTGAAATGGTGGAGCAGAAGAAGATGTTTGAGCCTTTACATTTTGTTTAAATGTAAATAGGAAAAACAACAACAAACATGATATTACTTGTTTTGAAAACAAGTTAATGGAATGGGTAAATAGTGATTTTTTCATTTATAATTTTTTTAAGTATGCAAGTATACTAAAATAAATCACTTATTTTTCTACGTAAAAACACGTAGGCTGAAAAAATTAAAGCAAATAAATAGCGCCGCTGAAAATATCGCTTGATGTAACTCCAGCTTCAATTACTTACTAATACCAATCAAAATTTATTTTAACTCCAGCAGTAATTCAGTAGCTTCTTTATCATCCCACCCCGATTTGGTGGCTAATTGTTTTGCTTTTTCAGCAGCAGTAGTTGCCGCTTTTATTTCCCCTATTTTTTTATTCAGCTTAGCTAATAAAATATAGGTAGCATATTCTTCATGTAAAATATTTGATTTATGTACCCAACCAATAGCTTGTAATAATGCAATTTTATCATCTATATGTTGTAGGTATACTTTAGCTACATGATTCAACGAAAAATAATCGGTACTAATAAATTTATTTACATAAAGGCTTGTAACGTATTGATAAAGGCTCCAATTATAAGTAGCTTCAGCCAAAGCAATATCATAAGTGAATACTAACGAATCAACTTTTGTATTTTTCATATTGATTGCTAAAGGCCTATACTTCAAGTAATTAGTGGTGTCTTTTGTATTCACAAACGGATACAATAATTCAACTACGGTAGTAGTTATTTTACGATCAACCCTAAAAGTAGAAGTAAGTGCTGCAAACTCTTTTTGATGTGCTAATACAAATTGAAACTCACGAGAATTAATAGCAGAAATTCCGTTAGCAAAAATTCGCCAATTTAAAATACTTAATAATTGATTATCGGATTGGGTTGTAAAGTATTTTTTTGCAGGTTCTACGGGGTCTATATCGCCTTTGCGCAGTGCCATAATATATGCCAGGCAATTAGTTCCATTAGTAATATCGTTTTCAAATTGTTGCTTAATATAGGGTAATTGATTTTGAGTTATCAATGCATTTTTACCTTCGGCAATAAGATTGGCTGCTGTAAATTCGCCTGCCAATCTATATAATACTGTGCCATTGCTATCTAAATAAATAAAGGTTGGATAATTTCTAATTTTTAATTTATTGTGCCATGTTGCTCCTTCGCCTTTTTCCATATCCATGGCAGCGCATACATAATTTTTATTATAGAATGATGCCACTGTTGAATCTTTAAATACTTCTGATCGCATTTTATGGCAATGCGAACACCAAGAGGCATAACACATAAAAAAAACTGGTTTGTGTTGCTGCTTAGATTGTTCAACGGCTTTTTCAATATCAACATAGTTTAATCTAATACTATCTGTTTGCGAAAACAACCAAGTTGGAAATAATAAAAAAAGTAAGAATAGTGATAACCTCATAAAATAAAATAATAGCAAAAATAAGAATTAACCCAGATTAAGCGTTAGGAAATTTGCGCCAAGGTGATTGTTCCACTCAGCGCTGTATTATTTTGGGGTTTCATACTTTACAAATATAGAATTTAAAATACTCATCATGATATAGTAAGTTCGTTTTCGTTGGCTATACGCATTGCTATGCCAAACTACGAGCAGGGATGGCAGTATATTTTTGGTTTAATAAACACAAGTCAGAGACTATTATCAGGCAAAGCGTAGTCGGGAGACATACGCTTATCAACGCCAAACACTACGCTAGTCGGGGCCTTTTAGTTGTTTGTCGAAAGTTCATAAAAGTTGTCCATAATACGTTTAATGATTTCTCTTGTTCTTTCAATTACTTCTTGTGCTTCAACTGGATTTAACTCTTTCCATCGTAGAAATAGATTTGAAGCTTCTTGTCCCCAAAATTCTATTTCAGCGTTAAACCACCTTTTCATAGCTTCTCTATTGTCTGCAACACCGTTAATGTTATTTAGAAATACACGTTTTGTGTATCTTGATGGATTATCCCAAAAAGGGTCAGTTTCACTGAGATTTAGAAGAAACTCTTTCACTATATTTTCTGGCCTTAAAGTCCCAGGTAAAAACACAACATTGTTAGTCTGTGTTTGATTAAATGTAGATTTGAAGTCTCCGTCAAGCACAACAACACTTCTAAAAAACTCCTCAAACCCTTTATCAATTAGTGTTTTGTATGTCCCGCAACTTATACTTAGGTTTTTATATGAGTTTTCGCAACCGTAATCAATTCCATCAATTATATTCTTATAGAAACAAAATGCTTCAAAGTCTTCAAAATAGAAATTTACTTTTTTAGGTCTTATCGTCCTAACAGCCTCGTGATTTAAGTCGGCCAAGAGGTTTTTAAGTTCTTGAAATCCTTGTTGAGAAGATACAACGCCTAAAGAATTAGAAAGACTAACAAAATTTGTTGAATGTTTAAATTGTGATGCGTTTCGTGAAGAAAGAAAATTTAATAAGTCAGAAGAATGCGTTGTAAAAACAATTTGCAAATTTATTTCTCTTCCAATTCTCAACATAACCTTCATTAAGTTTTTTTGGGCTGCTGGATATAATGTTGCATCTAATTCATCAATTAACAAAAGTCCGTCCTCTGAATTTGGGTCGGCCTGTTTTAACTTTTTAAAGGAAAGCATGGCAAGAATAATATGTCCAATATTGTCTTGTCCAGCTGATATGCCGTGAGAGTCAAAGTTTACAGTTGTCGGGGAATAAGAATTTTTGTTGTTAGATTTTGTATGGACAGGATTTATTGTCTCAGTTGTTGAAAATACTTCATTATAAATTACGCTATATTCAGTTGCTAAATCAGGGGTCAATGTTTGAAGTCCAAGTTTAATGTTTCTTTCATTTTCCTGTGCTAGTGGTAAAAGTCTTTTCAAACTGAGGAAAATAACTGGTTTTGATAATTTACCGCCTCCTCTAACTCTACCTCCAACATCAATACGATGACGAACCTTTCCCTTTTCAGTAGTTATTCTTAAAGCTGCGTTTCTATTAGTGTCATTTTCAAAAATCAACTGGTATGAATAAATCCCCCCTATGTCGTGAGTGGCGGAAAAACGAAATACATCAGAATATTTTGTTTCAAAACGCTCGTTGAATAAAGTATAGTGCAGATTACTAAACTTGAATATGTGTCCAATAATTCCAAGCATGGATGTCTTACCAGTTCCATTTCCGCCTGCGATAACAGTCAATGTTGAACCAAAGTCAAAATTTAGGTTAGTTAAGTGTCTGAAGTTTGTAATTTCAAGTCTTTTAATTTTCATTTTTATCTTATTGTTTGTTCGAGGTGATGTCGGTCGTTACGCTTACTGCTAACTTGTATATAGTGGCAACTCCACCGCACTTATCCACCATTTCAGGATGGCTTGTGGCAACTCGGTTGCTTTTTTTTCTATTACAAATATTGCCGCAATTCTTCAATTATCCTAATTTAATTAACTACCGCATAAAACGATGTCGATATAAATGGTAATTACTTAACTACCGCATGGTTAAGTACTGATATATGTGGTAATTACTTAGCTATTACATATATCAGTGGTGATATACACGATTGTTACTTAACTATTGCATAAAGCAGCGGTGATATATGCATTTCCTTTTAAGAGAACGCATAAAGCAGTGCTGATATATCCATTTCCTTTTAAGGAATTGCATAAAGCAGTTTTACTTACCGCAATACTTTTTTGGGTTCTTAATTCGTTATTTGTTAGTGTCGTTGTTTCTATTAAATGTTAATCATCAGCCGATAGTGTGTATTAAGGCAATTGGGAAATACAATTGTTGTAATCGTAGCGATTATTTATCGACAATCATAAAAAAAGCCTCATCTAAATAGATGAGGCTTTTTTATGATAATTAGTTTTGTAAAATTGTTTATTGTTTTTGCAATATTGAAGTATGTACATTCACTCCATCATTCATTTTTAATAAATAAATACCTTGTGATAAATTGCTTAAACCATTAATGATAATAGTGCTTTCGCCTTTATCTACAGTAACGTTATTAGTTAATACAATGGTGCCTTTGTTGTCATACAATTCATACGTAAGATTAGCTGCATTTTGCATCGCTACTTTAATTTTTACTGATTCCATAAATGGATTTGGGTAGATAGCATCAATGCTCAACCCAGTAAATGATTTATTAATATTGATAGATTTAATTGGCGAATAAGAATACGAGCCATCAAAATCTACTTGACGCAAGCGATAATAAATAACATTTACATTTAATGCTGAAACATTTTTATCAATAAAATTATAAGTAATAAGATTGTTTGAAGAGCCTGCTGCATCTACAAAACCAGCTTTATCAAATAAAATTCCATCGGTGCTACGTTCAATTTCAAATTTTTCCGAATTGCGTTCGCTTGCCGTAATCCATTTTAATTCAGCATTATTATTTTTTAATGCTACATTAAATTCTGTTAATTCAACTGGTAATACATCGCCATTGCTATTAAACCCTGCACCAAATTGTGAGAAACTGGTTAAGCCACTTAATGTAGCTGTAATAGTTGAGCTTGCTCCTGCTGTATATTGTTGAGTTGTATTATTCAAACTGCCACCAGCTAAACTCCAAGCACCTGTGCAACTACTGCTACGTTTAATAATGGTATAACATCTGGCTACTAATGATAATGCGCCGTTGTTATGCCCATTAAATGTCATAGTAGCATCATAAGTAATAGTAGGCGATGCCACTAATGTTTTTGAAGCATCATAAGGCTCAACAATATAGTAACCTAAGTTAAGCATATTATCTACCAAAGTAGGAATGCCGCCATTGGTAGGTGTTACCGAAAAATTAGGTGCATTACCAGCAAACGGGCATGAAGGATTAAACTCGGTAAAGTTTGCTAATAAATTATCTACATCTGTATTGCTGGTAATATTGATTTTAGCAATTTCATATTTGCCAGCATCGGTACCTAATGGAAATTCGTAAGCAGCCATTGTTGTTGTAGAAACTCGGCGGCGTAAATTACCAATTACATAACTATTTGCAGTAGATGAATGAATGGCTGCATAACCTGTAATGGCTGCTGCTAAACTATTTTTTACAAATACTTCGTTGCCATTTGTATTTAATTTGCCCGATGTTAAAGTTAAAGTAGTATTAATATCTAAGTTAGTAGCATTAGGGCTTGAACCTAATAAAATACCTGATGATAAACCTGTAGAAGTATTATTTAAAACCAAATTATCAAATGATTCGATACCACCACCATTTATTTGAATGGTTTGCGGCACAGTACCAGCAAATATTACAGGGCTTCCGTTTTCGATAAATGAAGCCGATGCATCATGTATCCAATTGCCTGCTACATTAATATTAGCACCTGATAAGGCTGATAATTCTAAAGTACCATATAAATTGGTTGTACCACCTACTATCAATGCTGCTGTCATTTGGTCGGTAGCCGTATTCATATTTAATTTCGAGCCTGCATTAATGGTTAAATCGCCTGCAATGCTTCTTGCTACCGATGGTGCGCCATTACTTACATTCACAGTAGTGTTGTTGCTTATTTGAATATGATGAGGAAAGCCAGCACCAGTAGTAGCATTCCATTCATTACTACGAGCAATTGTACCACCTTGGTTATATCTTAATTTAGAACCTATTGCATACGATGGTGGGTTGGTAGTAATAGATGCACCAGTATTCATCACCATTGTATCATTAATAGTTGATGCCGAACCAAAATCAACCGAACCATTTAAATTTACTTTTGGATAAAAATTTACTGAGCCGCTTACTGTATTGCTGCCAGCAAAATTTAATTTACTATTACTAAATAAGGTATTAGCAAAATTACCTGCTGTGGCAGTAATAACGCCGCTTGTAGGCATATTAACTGTATGTGCATTCAAATCAAAATCGCCACTTGTTAGGTTTAAGTTAGTTGGTGTAACCGATGCATTGGTTAATGACACAACACCACCCGAAAGTGTATTAGCAATATTTAATGTATTAACTGTAGTAGGTAATAAACTGCCTGTAACTTGGTTTACAGCGCCATTATAAGAATAATTAGCAGTGGTAGGCAATGTTCTAGCCGATGAATAAGTTTGAATATTTCCATCAATACCAGTTGCCGAACCCGATTCTAAAGTAGCACCTGCTTGAACCGTGAAAGTGGCTTTATTGCCCGATGCATCTTCATCAATAATTGATGTACCGCATGATAATGTAGCATTTGTTTTTACAGTAATTACATTATTAGTTGCTGTAGTAGTTGATGAAAGAATAAAATCATTAGCCAATGCTAATTTATTAGTACTTGTACCATTACCAATATTTATATGAAATACTGAAAGATGATTGCCAATTACATAATTATTGCTGGATGTAAATGTTTGTGTGCCCGATGATTTAATAAAATTCATTTCGGCAGGTGTACCATTTGTTTTTGTAATAGCTCCACTACCAACAATAGTTACATCGCCTTTTAAATTTAAAGTAGTTTTAGTAGCAACATGTGAATCTGTACCACCCATATCCAACGTACCATTATTAATAGTTAAATTGCCATTAATAGTTAAAGCACTTGAACCAGTACCTGTAGAGCCTGAATTGATAATTGCTACCCAAGCATTAGCATTAATATTCATATTGCCACCCACTGTTAAAGTTAAACTTACTGCATTAGTGAATAATCTTAAATCATAATTGTTGGTTGATGCAACTGTAAAATCACCCGTTATTGCAGTTAAATTTCCACCTAAATTACAAGCAGCTGCTTGCGTTGTACAATTCCATTTAAAATTATAAAATGTTTGTCCCAAATTTGTTGGAGCCGATGTACCAGCAACTTTTATTTCGCAGGTAGAACCTGTGTTCCAAGTACCAAATGCAGGAACACTGCCGCCCGAAACACTATGTTGGTATAATGCTGTTGAAGTAAATATTAAATTACCTGTAGCTGTATTGCTATTTGTAAATATACCGCTATTGTTTACTGTTCCATCAATATTAGCCGATGAACCTGCATTTAATATTAACGATTTACTACTATTAATATTTAAGGTAGCCGTATTATCAACTTGTAAAGCATTGCTGCCCGTACCATTCAATGTAACGCCTGTAGCTGCAATAGATAATGCTGTAGCTGCATCTACTTTAATAAAATTAAATGTATTAGCAGTAGTTATACTTTGTGCTGTACCATTAAATTCAACTGTTCTGTTGTTAGGTGTAAACGTACCGCTACAAGCAAAGTTGCCTTTTATTTTTAAATCGCCGCCCGATTGAGATGATAAGGTTAATGTGCTGCCCGAATTAACTGTGATGGCACCCAACAATTGATAGTATTGCGATGATGAACCAAAATCTAAATTTGTATTACTTGAAATAGTAACATTTTGTGGTACACCAGCCCCTGATGCTGTGTTTGAAGCCCATTCATAAGATGTGGGCGAAGCCGTACCAGTTGTTGCATATTGTAAGGTAGATGCCGAACCATATATAGGCGAATAGTTAGTTAAACTACCACCATTTAATATTTGCAATATGCCATTTACAGTAGTTGATGAACCTACATTTAATGCGCCACTAGCATCTATATTATTAAATGTAAAAGCGCCTACGCAAGCACCTACACCTGCAAATGCTATTTTACCAGCACCTGCGGTAAATGTATTAGCATTGGTAAATGTTGAACTACCAGCAAGTGTTATTGTTCCACCTATTGTCATATCAATAATGTTATTATTATAAATATTACCGCAAGTTAAAGTAGCCGAACTTGAGCCTGTTGTTATTTTACCATTTGTTGTGATAATTACACTATCCATTTGGTCGGTAACTGATGCATTGATAGTAATAAAATGATCAACAGTAACATGGCTGCCCACTTGTGGTATTAAGTTATTAAACCATGTAGCTGCTGTATTCCAATCGCCAGCTTGTGTAGTTTTATAACCATAGCTACGAAAAGCATTTGGAGAAAGAGCAGATGAACTAGCACTACCTGCCGAATTGGTTACAATAATTTGCCCTGATCGTCCGCCAGCTACAACTGTAATTGTATTTGAACCATTGTTAGATAAAATAGATACGGGCTGACCACCAATAGTAACTTGGCTTACACCAAAGAAATCAGAGCCAGATAATGTAATGGTAGTTCCACCATAGCCAGCATCAGGCGTAAAGCTTGATAAAGTAGGTATAGTTACAGGTTGTGTAACATTCGAAACTTCGCCCAAAACATAAATATTATTAGGTGATGTAAATGATGTTAAACCACTTGCTGTTAAAGTATAAGGATCAGTTCCGCTTGGTGTAATACCAGTATTGGTAACTAAATATCCTGAACCTGTCCATCTTGCTAATTCGCAAGAATTTAATGGATTAAATGAACCTACTTGGTTAGTATTATTCCATTGAAAAACTGCTGATATATTCGAACCCGAAGTGGCAGCGGTTATAGGCCACTCTACATCTACATATTTTGCACCATAAGCTGCATTAGTAATAGATGATTTTGCACGAACACTAAAGTTTGATGTAGTACCCGAATTAGTTAAAGTAACAGGCGTATAGCTTGCTGCTAAACCAACTGGAAATAATTTTGGTGTACCGCTTACATTTGGTAATGTTAATGTACCAGTACCTGTAGTTGCAAAATAGCTGCTATTGCTTCCACCCGTTAATGTACCTGTAGATGAAATAACTACACTGCTACTACCTAAGGTAATATTACCTGTTGTTAAAGTTAAAGTACCATTTACAGTTAACGAATTAGTAAGTGTTGAAATACCTGCGCCATTTACTTCAAAATTATTTACAGTTGCTGGAAAACTTGCACCTGTAGTTTGTGATGATGCACCATTGAAAATATAATTAGCAGTTGTACTATATGAGTTTGAACCTGTTGTTGTAATATTTCCATTAATACCATTCGAATGACCAATGCTTAAAGTTGCACCCGAAGCTACTGTAAAAATACCGCCAGTACCGCTTACTACGTTAATACCCATATTTAATTTACCCGAAACCGTTGCTGAAGTTGCTACTGAAAAATTATTATTTAAAGTTACATCGCCTAATGAAGAAACAGAGAAAGTAGATAATGCTATTGTACCGCTTCCACCAAATGTTTTTCCAGAACCCGACATTGCAATTTTTGCAATTGTGGATGAAACAACTCCATTTATATTCACGTTACCAGCTACTGTTAGTATTCCACTATAAGTACTCAATGTAACCAAAGAACCTATAAATAAATCACCGTTCACAATACAACTTGATGATCCAGCTGGTGCAGCTGTCCAAGTACTTGCGTTTGTATTTTCCAATCTTAAATTATAAAAAGATTGACCTGATATAGAAACCCCAGGAGAAGCAGTGGATGCTGTTGAACGGTAAATAAATGTAGAACCCGTTGCGAAAGTAGTTTTTCCTAATGGAGTAGAAATAGCACCTGTGCTATTATGTACCCATGTCCCTGTACTTTGTACTGTCATACCTAAACTATTATTGATAGTAGTAGTACCAGCAGTTGAATTTATTAAAGTACCAGCAATTAATGATGGACTGCCGCTTGATGAATTTAAAGTTAATGTATTTGAAGTAGTTAAAGTAGCGCCACTATTTACAGTTAATACATTTGCTACATACGATGCAGCACTAAATGTAGCACCTGTAGAACCAGAAGAAGCAACTTCTACATCATATAATGGACTTGAACCACTTGCTGTAGTTTTAGAAATTGTTTGTGTAGTACCATTAAAATAAACTTTTCTGTTGCCATGAGTAAATGTTCCTGCGCCACTCCAATTACCTGCAATTTTCAAATCGTTTGAACTGCTTAAAGTTAAAGCACCTGTAGTTGTTAAATTTCCTAATAACTGACGATAGTTGGAAGCGCCTAATGTTAGCGTAGTTCCAGTAGCAATGGTTACATGATATGGCACACCAGCTCCGCTTGCAACATTCGAAGCCCATTCTGTTCCTGCTGTTAATGATACGGCATAAGCCAATGTAGAACCAGTTGCATAAGTTGGTGCATTAGTGGTTACACTTGCGCCTGTGTTCATGGTCATGGTACCAGTAATGGTACTTGCCGAACCAAAATTAACCGAGCCATTTAATGTGGTATTATAAAATGAATGTGTACCTGTAACGGTATTGCTTCCTGAAAAAACAATAGTACCTGTACCACTTGTAAAGGTGTTGGTGTTAGCTATGCTTATACCACTTGCTAAAGTTAAAGTACCAGTTCCTAAATCTAATGTTCCGTTGTTTGAAACCGAACCTGATGAAGTAATGGTGTAAGAACCAAGTGCCAAACTACCACTGCTATTGATGTTGATAGCTGTTGGCGAAACTGTAACCGCAGCACTTAATGTAACTGCATGAGCAATAGTAATAGGTAAAGTTGTAGTTGGTACTCCACCCTGCCAAGTAGCAGGAGTTGAATAAGGACCAGCTAATATTGTAATATAACCATCATTGCTGAAATTACTTGCACCTGAATTTGCTGAATTAGTACCGTTAGTAATACTTAATTGTCCGCTTGATGTACCCACAGTAACATCCAAATTGCTAACATTCAAAACAAATGGAACTGAAGTACCCCCGATTGTAACTGAAGTTACACCACTTAAATTTGTACCAGTTATTGTCATTATACCGCCTACATATTCATGTGATGTAAAACTTGCAATAGTTGGTGTAGGCACTGTTGGTGTAGTTGCATTAGTGCTAGGTGCACTTGTGCTGTAATAATTGTAAGTTGCGGCTGTTGATGAACCATCGGCATTGTAAGGAATAATTACAAAATAATAATTTGTATTAGCGCTTAATCCTGTAATGCTTTGTGTAGTAGCCGATGTTGAATTCACAATAGCAGCTACTGTTCCGTTTCCAATTGTATTGCCTACCGAATAAGCAGTTGCGTTGGTTGGTGTACCTGTTGGTGCAGCACCAATTCGTTGCAAAATAATATACCCATCAGCATTAGTAATAGTTGATGCGGCTGCAAAGGTTAAATCAATTTGCGAATAAGAAAATGGTGATGATGAAAAGCTGCCTGCTGCTGCATTTGGCGCAGTTGATAAGGTATAAAAATTGCCTTCGGTACTTGTTAATACAGTGTTGGCTGCA
This sequence comes from Bacteroidota bacterium, assembly GCA_041192505.1. Lineage (GTDB taxonomy): Bacteria > Bacteroidota > Bacteroidia > Chitinophagales > CAIODY01 > CAIODY01. The sequence goes on along the minus strand of JBEEMV010000096.1, from coordinate 7,018 downwards.
TTAGTTGCATAGCCTTTATAGTAATAATGCGTTTCAGCACTTAATGAACGGGTATGACTGAAAGTACCTGTGATATTACTTGTACCTGCCGACAAAAAATTATCAGTAATTGTTACACCTGCTGAAGTTTTATAAACTGTACCATAATCGGTAATAGTGCCACCACCATTTGATGTAATGTCTGCACCTAAATCAGCCGAAACATCTGTAATATTGGTTACCGAAGGTGTTGCTACAGTTGGGTCGCCGGGTAAAGTAGAATATGCTGCACTTGTAGATGACCATGCCGAACTACCACCAGCATTAACTGCTTTTACTCTAAAATAATAAGGTGTATTAGCTGATAAGCCCGAATTTACATTGGCAGTTGTAGTACCCGATGCAATACCTGTTTGCGAAAAATTGATGGAAGTAAAAGAACTATTATCATCTACATCAATACTATAAGTATAAGTAGCACCACCACCCGATGGGGCTGTCCAAGCTGCTGTAAATGAAGTAGAAGTTGCACCCGAACCACTACCTACAGTTGGTGCATTTTGCAAAGTAGTAAAACTACCCGATGGGGCTGATGTAGTATTATATTTTGGTGATGCAGAACAAGCATTGTATTCCCATGCTTTGTAATAATATAAAGTATTAGCTGCTAAATTACTTACTGTAACCGTTGTGCCAGTTCCTGCCATTACAGTTTGCTCTGTGCCTGCTGTAGCATAACTTGTGGCAGCTGTATAAGTTGTTCCATCAACCGGTGACAATGAAGGAGCAGAAGTATTAAATCTTATCAAACGTGAATCACCATTACCACCCGAAACAGGAATGGTCATTCCGCCAGTAGTTGATGAAATTGTTCCAAATGCAGTTTGAGTGGTTGGGGCTGTGCAAGATAAAGTTCCTGTAATTATCACATCATCAATAATCCAAGATTCATTTGCAGAATTATCTGTCATTGTAACTCGAATCTTTAAATTAGAAATACTCGGAAGGCTTGTTACTGTTAGTGTAGTAATTGCAGAAGTACCAGATGTTGTTGGTCCAACTACAGTAGTTGAAAAAGTTGAAAAGGTATTATTTGCAGCATAAGCCCTACTACCGCTTCCTGTAGCCCCAAAACTCCATCTTGCATTAGTTTGGGTTGATGTAACTTTTGATTGTTGATACCAAGTTGTTCCACCATCAGGACTAACTTCTATCAATACTTCATCAATAGTTGCATCCATTCCATTTGAAGCTGAGCCTATTGACATACCTGCAACACGAAGTGATAATTGAATAGATGTATAAGCAGAAGTGTTTACATTGCTGAATGTCAATATTTGTGATGTAGTAGCTGAACCACTTGCTGGTCCTTGCATTCTATATCCTTTTGAACCACCTACAAATAAATTAACTGATGCTGGCGAATCACCCGACGAAGCGGTTGTACCACTTGACACTCCAGTTGATGCTCCAGGAGTACCAGAACTTGTTGCTGAATATGTCATCGTTGGCGTTGCAGGCGATGTTTCAAAATCTTGTACTGCAATTGTTGTCTGTGCCTTACTTTGATTTGCGACAAACATTCCGATACAAAAGATAGCTGTGGCAAACAGCAGATGCGTAATTTTTTGTTTCATCATAAAATTGTTTTTTGAAATTTGGGTTATGTTAGTGTTTTAGTTAAAGTGTTTTATTGAAAATATTTGATTGTAAAAAAAACTATATAAGATTATCGTTTGATTAATTTCACTTTACTTTAGTATTATATTTCAGCTACACAATTCACCCTATTTTTATACTGCAAATTACTTACAGAAATCCCTCAATAAGCAGTTTATCAACACGTAATTGTTAACATGTTGTCCACAATTTACGTTTATTGTTTATCCTGTTTTTTTCAATAGTACAGAATTGCCGCAAATCAGCATCTACGCTAATTTTGAAGCTTGTTTATGGCGCATTTCGTAATCCTTGCCTTAAGGCAGGAATTAATGAATAGCCATTCCCATTGGGGCTTTAGCCCTCTTAAAAATCATAATACGTAATCTGTGTTACAACCATTCAAATAATTAATGGCTTTGCAGCAAAAAATTGGCGTAATACCAATGTGAAAAATAAAATAGTCCATCTCTTTTGCTGACCTCACTTGTATTCTCTCCGAAGGAGAGAAATGGTTGGACTATTTCCTTTTTCATGTCGATATAAATCAAGGCTTGTAAAAGCCAAGATGAGCAACTACATATCATAACATAGCACGATATAGTTGGCCGACCAATAAAATAAATGTATGTTGAAGTATCACCACATTATTCCCATAAAAACGTAGGAATAATCAATACTTTAAAAGAAAAATTATGCTTAACGCACAACTTAAACTTCCAACTTGGTTATATTAAAATGACTCAGTTAGTAGCCTAATGAGTCTATTTTAATCATCTTACAAAAGTAGTTTGTAAAAGGGCGTTTGTTAATACGCTTAACCTCGTAATTTATCCAACAAATCAGTCAATTGATTTAGTTCTTCATGCGTAAGATTATTTACCATGGCATCCATTTCGGGCAAGTAGCTATCTAATTCTATTAATTTCAATAATCCTTGGTTGGTAATTACCACATCTACACTTCGCTTATCAGCCAAGTTTACATTGCGCTTCACCCAATTATTTTTTTCTAATCTATCAATAATTCTTGAAGTATCGCTCATTTTATCCAGCATCCGTTCTTTAATCAAACTAACTTTTGCTGGATTGGGAAATTGCCCTCTCAATATTCGCAACACATTATATTGTTGGCTGGTTAATCCTTGTTTTTTAAATAAAATTTGATGTTTTTCCAATAACCAATTGTTTGTATAAAACAAAGTTATAGTAGCTTTTAGTTCAAGACTCGAAATGCGTTGCGTTTTAATTACTTGTTCAATTTTCATTTCTATAAAATATATTTTAGAAAAAAACAGACAAGGATTTGAAATTATACTTCAATAAAAATGTAAAGTATAATTTTTAGAAAAAAAATAAAGGCAGAAAAAGTGACCAAATGTAGTATTTATTTTAAACTATAAAATAAAAACTGCTGCCCGTTTTTAAACGAGCAGCAGTTTTAAGAAATCCTACAATTTAAAAAACTATTTAGCTTGTGATAATTCGATATTAGTTGTAATAGTTACTTCTTCGCTAACCATTGCACCTGGTGTAGTTTCGCCAACACCAAAATCTTTACGATTAATAACGCCAGTTAATTTAAAACCTGCTTTTTGATTACCCCAAGGATCTTTAGCTAAGCCATTAAATTTAACATCAAAAGTTACTGTTTTAGTAACGCCATGCATAGTTAAATCGCCAGTTAATTTATAGTTATTACCCGATACCAATTTCATTGATTTACTTTTAAAAGTAATGCTATTAAATTTTGCAGCATCAAAAAAATCGGCTGTTTTTAAATGTCCATCACGTTTTTCATCATCTGTATTTACTGAATTAACATCAATTGAAAAATTGATATTAGCCCCATCAAAACTTGTTGGCGATGTACTTGATACAGCACCTGTAAAAGCTTTGAACGAACCTTCAACGCTACTGATTACTAAATGCTCAACCGAAAATTTTACAGACGAATGCGATTTGTCTAAATTCCAAGTTGTGGTTTGCGCTTGTGATGCCATAAATGCAAAAGCTGCTGCTGCTGTTAAAATTAATTTTTTCATTTTATTGATTTGTTTTTTATTGATTTAAAAATTGATGCTGCAAATATAGTTGTATGTACAACTAATTTCCAAATTTATTTCCTTATTTTTTTTTAACAAGAAAAATAATTAGTTTTTAATGTAGCTTTGCCGCCCAAAATTTTTATATATATCATGGCAGAAAGAACAATTCAATCCATCTTAATTTCGGTATTTGATAAAACAGGATTAGAAACTATTTTAACACAACTTAATCGCTTACAAATAAAAATATACTCAACTGGTGGCACCTATGAATTTATTCGTAGCAAAGGGTTTGAAGCTATTGAAGTAGAAACGATAACAGGTTTTCCATCCATATTTGGTGGCAGAGTAAAAACATTGCACCCAGCTATTTTTGGTGGCATATTATCTCGTAGAAATAATGCACAAGACAAAGATGAATTGGAAAAATATGCCATTCCTACCATTGATTGTGTAATGGTTGATTTATATCCATTTGAAAAAACAGTGGCTTCGTTTAATTCCCTCTCTATTGGAGAGGGCAAGGGTGAGGTTGATGAAGAAGCAATAATTGAAAAAATTGATATTGGTGGAATTTCATTAATACGAGCTGCTGCCAAAAATTATAATGATGTAGTTATTATTCCATCTCAAAATCATTATTCGGTTTTAGAAAATATTTTAACTGCTCAAAATGGGATTACAAATATAGATGTACGCAAACATTTAGCTAAAGAAGCTTTTGGTGTTACATCGCATTATGATACTGCCATTCACAATTGGTTTAACCCAGGCGAAGTATTGCGATATGGCGAAAACCCTCATCAAAAAGGAATATTTAAAGGCAATTTGAATGAATTATTTGAACAATTAAATGGTAAAGAAATTAGCTATAATAATTTATTAGATATTGATGCTGCAATGGGTTTGATAGTTGAATTTAGCAAACCAACTGTTGCTATTTTAAAACATAATAATGCTTGCGGTTGTGCTTCGGCTGATGATATTTGTACGGCATGGATAAAGGCTTTAGCAGGCGATCCTGTGGCTGCGTTTGGCGGTGTAGTAATCAGCAACGGACATATTGATGTAAAAACTGCTGAAGAAATAAATAAAATTTTTATTGAAGTAATTATTGCGCCAAGCTACGATGCTGCTGCATTACAAATTTTAAAAGAAAAAAAGAACAGAATTATTTTACAACAAAAAACATTTTATACACCTCAACTAAATCAAAGCAGAACTATATTAAATGGTCAATTAAATCAAGATTATAATAGCCGAATAATTACCGAAGCTGATTTTACTTATTGCACCAATAACAAACCAAATAGCAACGAAATAAATGATTTGCTATTTGCCAATATCATCAACAAACATTTAAAATCGAACGCCATAACATTAGCCAAAAACGAACAATTAATTGGCAGCGGTTGTGGGCAAACCAGCCGCATTGATGCCTTAAAAGGTGCTATTGAAAAAGCTAAAAATTTTGGCTTCGATTTACATGGTGCTGTAATGGCAAGCGATGCATTTTTTCCATTTCCTGATTGTGTTGAAGTGGCTCATAAAGCTGGCGTTACAGCCGTTATTCAACCCGGTGGTTCAATAAAAGATAAAGATAGTGTTGCGTATTGCAACCATAATAATGTAGCTATGGTGATGACAGGAATTAGGCATTTTAAACACTAAAAAAAAATAATCAATTATTGCAAAATTAAATTTTTACTATAACTTTGTGTTTTTCATAGGAGTTTACAAGGGTTAAAAGCCATCAAAGTTATGGGAGTTCTTTGGTGGCTTCCTTGTTTTTATACCTTTCGTAAATTCATTTCGAAACCCTTATGCTTTAAGGGTTTCGGCATAAACTTTCAACACTCTTTCTCTGGCAAATTTGTGTTCTACAATGGGTTTTGGATAATCAAACGAATTTAATTCGGGCAACCATTTATTTATATATTTTAAATCTTTATCAAATCTTTCGGTTTGTAAAGCAGGATTAAATACTCTGAAATAGGGCGCTGCATCTACCCCACAACCTGCTGCCCATTGCCATCCTCCATTATTACTACTCAATTCAAAATCCAACAATTTTTTAGCAAAATAGGCTTCGCCCCAACGCCAATCAATTAGTAAATGTTTGGTTAAAAAACTTGCCACAATCATTCGTACTCGATTATGCATAAAGCCAGTTTCATTCAATTCTTTCATGCCAGCATCAACAATTGGGTAGCCTGTTTTTCCATTGCACCAAGCATCAAATTCGACTTCATTATTTCGCCACTTTATATAGTTGTATTCTTTTTTAAAGCATGAATTAACCACATAAGGAAAATGCCAAATTATTGTCATATAAAATTCTCTCCAAATTAATTCATTCAAATATTTTTCGTTTACTGATTTTGAATATCTCACCAATTCACGAATACTAATGGTACCAAATCGTAGGTGCAAGCTAAGCCTCGAAATACCTTCTATTGCTGGAAAATCTCTGGTGTTGTGGTAATCAGCAATTATTTTTTTTGGAAAGTTTGATAATGGAAATTTTAAGGGTTGAAATGTGAAATTCATTTCATTTTCGCTGATTAATTTTTCGGGATTTAGTTTTGCAAAATTCGAAAAATACTTTTCGGTAGGATACGATTTTAAATGAAAATCGGTTAATGCTGCTTTCCATTTTTTACTGAAAGGAGTAAACACAGTATAAGGCTTTCCATCATCTTTTAGCACTTCGTTTTTTTCGAAAATTACTTGGTCTTTAAAAGTATGAAATGAAATATTTTTCGATTCTAAAAATAATTTTATTTCAGCATCACGGTTGATGGCATAAGGCTCATAATCATGATTGGTAAATACTTTTTTTATTTTAAATTCCGCAATTATTTTTTCAAAAGCTTGTTGTGGCGTATCGTAAAATATTTTCAAATCCGAATTTATTTTTTGTAATTCCAATTTAATATTTTCGATAGTTTGATAAATAAATTGCACTCGTTTATCACTTCTATCTTCTAACTCGTTTAAAATATTTTTATCAAAAATAAAAATAGGAATAACCGTCAAACCACTTTTCAGCGCATGATACAAAGCCGCATTATCATTTAATCGTAAATCTCTTCTGAACCAAAAAATTGAATATTTCATTGTTTTATAACAATAGCACAATGAATATGTTTTGATAAAAAGCAAAGTAGTTTTTAAATTAAAAAAGGGTTGCTACAAAATTGCAGCAACCCTTTTTTAAGAAAATAAATAAATTTTATTTAGCAGTGATTACAAGTTTTTTAGTTTGCTTGTATCCTTCAGCCGAAGTTACTTTTGCAAAATAAATTCCTACTGGTAACTCTTCATTTATAT
>JBEEMV010000095.1:0-10644 GCA_041192505.1 Bacteroidota bacterium | reverse complement strand
GCTTACTATCGCCATCGCCACTATAAGTAGCACCACTTTGATAAATTAAAAAATTAGAAGATGAGGTAGCAATAACACCTGATGAAAAAGTATGACTACCACCAACGCTTAAATCATTATTAAGCGTAATACCATTGCTATTACTGGTAGTTAAATTATATGTTTTAAAAGCTTGCGCTCCTGAAACTGTTTGTGCTGATGTACCTTGCAAATAAAGTCTGCCTGTACCTGTAGCCATTCCTGTTTCAGCATTTGCTAAATCGCCTAATAAGTAAAATGATCCATTATTGGTAAATGCCGATGTAGATTGATTATCCATCGAACCATTAATATATAGTATATCCGACGATCCTGACACATAAAATGTACCTTGATTTGTTACCGCTACTTGGGCATGTGCTTCTACTTTAAATAGAAAGAGTATAATAGCGTTTACGATTAAAAGTTTTGGTGTTTTCATTTCAATGTTATTTATAATACAGTTGTGTTGTTTTTTATTAGTGGAAACCTATTTTTCAAATCATGTGCCTATATTTTTTAATTAAGCATTTTAAGTTCTTCATTCTTTACTTTCTGAACCGAAAAACGGTTATTGATTTTTTATACCACAAAGTAACAGCCCCATAGGAGCCCTTTCAATCCTATACTTGTCGTATTTAGATGCGTAAAAAAACCTATTTTATATTTTTTAGGATATAATATGTGGTGAGTAAAATAAATTTGAAGAAGAAAAATATTATTTCAAAATTTACATAAAGTTGATACACCAATAAAGGCATATTGCATTTAATTGCCGACATTTGCGCCCGATAACATGATGCATTTTTTTCAAAAATTATTCTATTTTTTATGTTCATTTATTTGCCTATTTATAGGGCAAGTAAATGCACAATGCATTACAGCATTTCCTTATCATGAAAATTTTGAAACATCGGTTGGTGGATGGACAACAGCAGGCACAAACAACGATTGGGTTTGGGGTACGCCCAACAAACCTGTGATAACAGCTGCTGGGCAAGGTTTAAAATGTTGGGTAATTGGTGGTTTAAACGGAGCCAGTTATAATAATGGCGAACGCTCATGGATACAAAGCCCGTGTTTCGATTTTACTAATTTGCCACATCCTTATATCGAGTTTAAAATATTTTGGGAATCTGAACATCATTATGATGGTAGCAATTTGCAATATTCAACCAATAACGGAACTACATGGATTAATGTAGGAACAGTAAACACTCCCGTTGATTGCTATAATGATAATTGGTATAACTACAGTTCAATTAATTATTTAACCACATTGGCTACTATTAAAGAAGGCTGGAGTGGCAATAAACAAGCTACATCGGGCAGTTGCCAAGGTGGCTTTGGAAGCAATAGTTGGGTAGTGGCAAAACATTGCTTAAGCAATTTAGCAGGCTTAACTAATGTAATTTTCCGATTTACATTTGGCGCTGGTACAAGCTGCAATGCCTTTGATGGTGTAGCTATTGATGATATTTACATTAAAAATGCACCCCGAAATACTACCAATTTCGGATTCAACTGCACCACAAATTCTAATTTTTCATTTACCGATTCATCTACCAACTGCCCTACTCTATGGCATTGGAATTTTGGTGATGTAGCATCGGGCATTAGCAATACAAGTACCTTGCAAAATCCATCGCATCATTTTTCGACAGCAGGCATTTATTCGGTACAACTAATTGCTACCAACACTTGTAGCGGCAGCGATACCATTTTAAAAACAATTTCGGTATTAGGCTTAACCGCAGATTCAGTAAATGTATCATGCCCAAACGGAACTAACGGAATGGCTATTGCCAATATTATTGGCGCCAATTCAGCATTAACTTTTTTATGGAACACCTCCCCTATTCAAACCAACGATACGGCTTTTAATTTAGCGGCAAGTAATTATACAGTTACCGTTTCAGAAGCAAATACTTGTGCTATTGCTACCACTATTCATATTAAACAACCTACTAATTTTACCCATTCATTTACTACCACATCTTCTATTTGTGGATCAGCAAATGGATCGGCTCATGTATTTATAAATGGCGGAACGGCAAGCTATAATTACGTTTGGCAACCATCAGTAAGCGTTTCATCTATTGCTTCTAATATTGTTTCGGGCAATTATACAGTTACTATTGCCGATGCAAAAAATTGTATAGATACCATGCATTTATTTGTACCAAATGCAGGTGGCAACATGAATTTATCAATCATTAATAAAAAAAATGTTTCCTGTTTTAATGGCAATGATGGAGCTGCTACTATTCAAATAGTTGGAGGCAGTTCGCCATTTCAATTTGCTTGGAATCCAAATGTTGGTAATACTTCTACCATCAATAATCTTACGTTTGGTAATTACAACATCACAGTAACCGATGCCAATAATTGTGCTTCGCAAATACAAACTACTATTTCGCAACCACAAAAACTACAAGTAAATCATATATTAAAAAGCACATCGTGTGGTAAAAATAATGGCTTAGCAAGTTTGCAGATAAATGGTGGAACTAAGCCATACGCTTATACTTGGACGGGAAACGTAAGTAATAATCAACAAGCAAATAATTTAGTGGCAGGCAATTATTTTGTGCAAATAAACGATTCAAATTTGTGTACAATTGCCGATACCATTATCATCAATAATTCAACTGCTTTGCAAATAGCATTAGTAACTACTGCCGATACTTGTAATACATCTGTAGGTACAATTTTTTCGCAAATTAATAGTGGTACTGCTCCTTTTCATTACCGTTGGAATTCATCCAATTCATCTACATCATATCTTACCAACTTGGCTGCATCAAGCCACCATAGTGTAATTGTAACCGATTCAAATTTGTGTACCGATACTGCTTCGGCAACTATATTTTCAATCGGCAATTTCTTAATTAGTATAGGAAAAGATACTTCTATTTGTAATGCATTACAACCTATTATGCTTTCTATTTCAAATTATCCATCCATTGTATGGCAAGATGGAAGCACAAAAAATAATTATTTGATAGCAGCATCAGGTCAATATTTTGTAACCGTAAAAAATATATTGGGTTGCCAAGCATCAGATACTATCAATGTTTCAGAACATTGCAATGATGTATTGCAATTACCCAATTCATTTACACCCAATAATGATGGTATTGATGATGAATTTGGTCCTGTTACCAATTCGCCCGAAGGATTAGTTTATTATACCCTAAATATTTACAACCGTTGGGGGCAATTGGTTTTTAATTCCATTAACTATAATACTTTATGGAATGGCAAATACAATGATGCCGAGCAGCCTACAGGCGTATATGTATATTTAGTTGAATATAGTTTTGATAAAAATGCAACGCACATTTTGTTAAAAGGCGATGTTACATTGCTACGATAATAGATTTTATATTCATTGCCTTATGCATATTTCATTAATCTAAATTTTTGTTTTACTAAACCAAAGTTTATTTGTATTGTTTACATTTGAACGATGAAAAAACAAAAAATAGCAATAGCCATTACAGGTGCAAGCGGTAGTATTTATGCAAAAATATTGTTGGATAAAATTTCAACAATGCACCTACAAATTGATACTTGCGCAGTGGTGATGAGCAACAATGCAAAAGATGTATGGAAGCATGAATTAGGTACTACTGATTTCGAAAAATACAAAGTAGATTTTTATTCGAAAACAGATTTCACATCGCCCATTGCAAGTGGTTCGGCTGGATTTGACACGATGATAATTTGCCCATGTTCAATGGGAACGATGGGCAGAATTGCCAACGGAATTTCGGACGATTTAATTACCAGAGCAGCTGATGTGATGCTAAAAGAACGAAGAAAATTAATAGTAGTAGCTCGTGAAACACCATTAAATTTAATTCATATCGAGAACATGAAAATGATAACTTTAGCTGGTGGAATAATTTGCCCAGCTACACCATCATTTTATTCATTACCCAAAACATTTGATGAAATGGCAGCCACAGTAGTTGATAGAGTATTGCAATTGGCTGGCTTTGAAGTGAATAGTTTTAAATGGGGAAAGCAATAATTTATCCTTGTAATTCGTTAATGAAAAAATATGAAAAAAATAAGTTTAATCTCGTTAGTAATAATTTCAATAATTGCCATACAATGTGTAAAGCATAAAGCAACCGAATTGGTTGTTCCATGCGAAGCAGGAACAGTTTATTTTGCTAATGATGTTCAGCCATTATTAAATTCAAGCTGCGCCATGAGTGGATGCCATGATAGTAAAACTAAAGCAGAAGGATATGATTTTAGTAGTTATAATGGCACAATGCAAGGTGTAACAGGCGGAAAACCTAACAGCAGTAAATTATACGAAATAGTACAAACAAAAAATGGTAGAGCAAAAATGCCACCTCAAAGTTATCCTGCTCTTACTACATCACAAATTGAAATATTAAACACTTGGATTTTGCAAGGTGCAAAAAATAATAAATGTATTAATACATCGCCCTGTGATACAACAAACACAACCTATTCAACAACTATTAATGATTTAATGAGCAATAATTGTACAGGTTGTCATAATGCTTCAAATACATCAGGCGGAGTAAATTTAACTACTCATAGTGGTGTTGTTTCAACAGTTACATCAAACAAATTGATGAATACCATAAATTTTACTTCGGGCTATAATCAAATGCCTCCCTCAGGTTTGCAATTAAGTACTTGCGATAGAAAAAAAATACAACGCTGGATTGATAATGGGGCAAAAAATAATTAGAAGCTTATGCAAATTTTATATGGCGTACCAAGCGAAGGAATGGGGCATGCAACAAGAAGTAAAGTAATTATTGAATGGTTGCTTAATGAAAAACATGATGTACAAATTGTTAGCAGTGGTAGGGCTTTCGAATTTCTTTCTGCTCATTTCCCAAATAGAGTTCATCAAATAGATGGCTATCATTTGGCGTATAAAAATGCTGAAGTTTCTATCACTAAAACATTTTTTAGTACATTAAAAGATGCACCTAAAAAATTACAAACCAATTATTTACAGTACAAACATTTACATCAATTATTAAAACCCGATTTAGTAATTAGCGATTTTGAATCATTCTCACATTTTTTTGCAAAAACAAATAAGCTGCCGCTAATCAGCATTGATAATATTCAAATGTTGAATCGTTGTAAACTCGAAATTGATATTCCTACATCCGAAAAAAATAATTTCACCATTGGCAAAACCATTACCAAAGCCAAAGTAGCTGGTGCAAATCATTATTTTATAAGTAGTTTTTTTGAAGCACCAATTATCAAAAAAAATACATCTTTTGTTCCGCCAATTATTCGCAACGAAATTATTAATACAAAGCCATCAAAAGGTAAACATATTTTGGTGTATCAAACATCTACTTCGCAAACCGATTTGGTGGATGAATTATTAAAAATAACCAATGAAACATTTTATGTTTTTGGATTTAATAAGGATGAAAAACAGAGCAACGTTCAATTAAAAAAATTTAGCGAAACTGAATTTGTAAACCTTTTAGCCACAGCAAAAGCAGTAATTTGCAATGGTGGCTATTCATTTATCAGCGAAGCAGTTTATCTGCACAAACCAATTTGTAGTGTGCCAATTGCCAACCAAGCCGAACAATTTGTAAATGCTGCATACGTTGATAAATATGGATTTGGAAGACATTTTAGCAAATTTACTGCGGATAATATAAAATCGTTTTTATACGATATAAATAAATTTGAAACCAATCTTTTAGCCTATAAACAAAATGGCAATAAGCAATTATTCGATGCTTTAAAAACATGGATGAAACAGCAATAAAAATAGATACAATTTTACTTACTAAAATACTTGTACCAAAAATAAGATGTGATAAAAAATGTAATTAAAATAAATAATGCCCCTACATATAATTGGTTTTCAACTAAGCCATTAAAACCATATTTATATACAAACAAACCTATTGAAACTAAAAAATTGCAAAAACCCCATACTATATTTTTTGTATTGCCTACACCAAATCCACTTACCATTTTGCCTTTCCAAACACCCAAAACATAATGTGGCATGGCATTCATCAATGTAGCACCAATTATTAAATCAATATAATTCATATATTTTTTTGTTGAAAGATAAAAAGATAATAGATAGCATAAACCAAACAATATTACCTTTGTATGCTTCATGGGAATAGTAATCAAACAAAGTATTGGTGCTGCAATTTATAGCTACATAGGCGTTGGGCTTGGTGTGGTATCTACACTTATTTTGTATCCACATTATTTATCTGCCGAACAATTGGGTTTAACAATGGGTGTAATGCTTCCATTGGCAAGTATTCTTTCAAATTTTTCGATGTTGGGCACAGGCAATACAGCCTTTTATTTTGCTTCTCATTTTAAAAATGATACAACCCATCAGCCCCGATTTTTGCAATATTTATTGCGCATGATGGTGGTAGGATTAATTACTATTTCTATTGCTTACATTGTATTTAAACCATTTTTTGTAAAACACTATTCGCAGCATTCGCCACTGTTTATACAATATTATTGGTGGATTTTGCCGCTTACTATTTTTGTAACTTGTTATAATTTTTTAGAAGCATTAGTAAGGTCGCAGATGGATATTGTGTTTACTAATTTTACCCGTGAAGTTTTACTTCGTATATTAACTATTTGTTGCCTTTTACTATTCATTTTAAATGTTTTCAGCTTCCATTCTTTTGTAGTAGGATTTGTATTGGTATGGGCAATTTTATTTTTAGTATTATTAATTTACAGTTATAAAAAATCATGGTTTGCTTGGAGTAATTCAACTGAAATTAACAGCATTGCACAAAAAAAAGAAGTTTTGTTTTATGGCTTAATCAATGTATTAAGTGGCGCTGCATGGGCTTTGGCAAGCAATATTGATAGCCTAATGATAGCTAAATATGTAGGCTTAGCGGATACTGGTATTTTTAGATTAGCCGTATTTATTTGCACTGTGGTGCAAGTGCCACAACGCAGCATGACACAAATTTTATTGTCGCTTTTATCCGAACATTGGAAGAAAAACGAAATGCAAAAAATTAATGAATTGTATAAAAAATCATCGCTTCAATTAATTATTGCTGGCAGTTTTTTAGTAATGCTTATCATCATAAATATTGATAGTTTTCTTAAACTTTTACCACCAGAATATGCTGCTGCAAAATGGGTAGTTATTTTATTATGCATAGCCCGATTAATTGATATGGCAACAAGTATTAATGGCGAAATAATTCAAACATCAAAATACTATCGCTTTAATTTTTATTTAATATTGGCATTGCTGGTGTTTACAATTGCTGCCAATTATTTTTTAATTCCGGGCAATGGAATTATTGGTGCAGCCATAGCAGGCATGCTTACCGTTGTTTTTTTCAATATCATTAAATATTTATTTGTGTGGTATAAATTAAAGTTTCAACCTTTTACATTTAAAAGTGTTGTAGCATTATTATTAGCATTATTGGCAGGCATATCGGCATATTATATTCCATCGTTTCAAAATCCATTTGTAACTATTTTTTGTAAAAGCAGCGTAGCCACAATTGTATTTGTTATATCTTTAACCACATTAAAAATTTCGCCCGAAATAAACGAGATAATTTTTAAATCGATTTCATTCATTCGTAAAAAATAAGCTTACAAACCCTTATCACCATTGGCTTCTATCTCTCAAATACAATCAATAGTTCAATCAGAAATAAATGAATTTGAAATCATATTTGAACAATCTATAAAGAGCAAAGTATCGCTGCTTGATATTATTATGAAATACATTGTAAAGCGCAAAGGCAAACAAATGCGCCCAATGTATGTAATGCTAGCCGCTGGTATGTGTGGCAAAATTTCCGAAAAAACTTATCGTGGTGCTTCGCTAATTGAATTGCTTCATACCGCCACATTGGTGCATGATGATGTGGTAGATGATGCTTATAAACGCCGTGGTTTTTTTAGCATAAATGCATTATGGAAAAATAAAATAGCGGTATTAGTTGGTGATTATTTATTAAGCCGTGGTTTATTATTAAGCGTAGAAAATGAAGATTTTGAATTACTAAAAATAGTAAGCACCGCCGTAAAAGTAATGAGCGAAGGCGAATTGCTACAAATAGAAAAAGCTCGAAAATTAGATATTACTGAATCCATTTATTTTCAAATCATCACCGCAAAAACAGCATCGTTAATAGCTTCGGCATGTTCGGTAGGCGCTGCATCTGTGGCAGCCGATAAAAACACAATTGAAAAAATGCGCTTAATTGGCGAAACGGCTGGTATTGCATTTCAAATAAAAGATGATTTATTTGATTATAACGATGCTGATGTGGGCAAGCCTACACACATTGATATTAAAGAAAAGAAAATGACATTGCCGCTAATTTATACTTTGCAAAATGTAGATTCGAGCACCAAACGTAAATTGATAAATATTGTAAAGAATAAAAATGAAGATAAAAAATCGGTGGATGAATTGATTGAAATTGTGATAAAAACAGGTGGCATTGAGTACACCAAAAACAAGATGAATGATTATTTTAATAAATCTATTTCGCTACTAAACGAAATGCCTGAAAGCAAATACAGAAAAGGTTTAGAAGATTTAATTGCTTATACCATTGAAAGAGAAAAATAAATTTTTATAAAAGTTTAGTGCCTAACCTAACAAACTTTTCTTTGTTAATATTGTATCGTGATAAAAACATATTTCATTTTATTTTTAGTATTTATTTTTCAAATAATAGTAGCACAAAGCAAGCCTACAAAACCATTTCGTGTAGTGGGTTATTATTGTGGCGTAGGCATTCCTGTTGATAGTTTTGAAATAGAAAAACTAACACACCTTATTTTTTCGTTTGGACATTTAGAAGAAAATAAATTTGCTATTCATACAAACATTGATTCTACAACCATTCAACAAATGGTTAAATTAAAAAGCAGAAATCCGAATTTAAAAGTAATGCTTTCGTTGGGCGGTTGGAGTGGTTGTGCAACTTGTTCGGATGTATTTAATACCACACAAGGCAGAAAAGATTTTGCTACATCGTTACAAAAAATTACCCATTATTTTAAAACAGATGGAATAGATTTGGATTGGGAATACCCTGCTATTAAAGGCTTTCCAGGTCATACTTATAGAAAAGCGGATAAACATAATTTCACTTTATTGCTAAAAGAAATTAGAAAAACGATGGGCGAAAATTTTGAAATAAGTTTTGCCGCTGGTGGTTTTACTGCTTATATCGATTCATCAATTGAATGGAAAGCAATCAATAAATATGTTGATTTTATTAATGTAATGAGTTACGATTTAATACATGGCTACAGCACTTCTACGGGGCATCATACAGCACTTTATTCAACACCACAACAAGCCGAATCTACCAACCATGCTGTAAAAATGATAATGAATAATGGCATTCCATCCAATAAAATTGTAATTGGTTCAGCATTTTATGGCAGGTATTTTCATGTAAATAACACAACAAATAATGGTTTATACCAATCAGGTTCGTTTTATAAATCTGTTAGCTACAAACTTATTCAAGATAGTATTATCAATCATTCAAATGGGTTTGAAATGCTGTGGGATTCTATTGCACAAGCGCCTTACGCTATTAATAAAAGTCGAAAATTATTTTTCACTTTCGATAATGAACAATCAATACAATTGAAAACAAAATATGCATTACAAAAACAATTAGGTGGTATAATGTTTTGGCAATTGTATGATGATAAGTTTCATAATGGATTACTAAATTGTATTGATGCTGAACTTAAAAAGCATACTAAATAATAACACATGATGCAGAAACAACCATTAGATAAGCTTCTAGAAGCTGAGCAAAAAGCCATTGAAATATTCAACGAAGCCGAACAAAGAAATTATTTTATAGCTGGGCAAATGGAAAGCGAATTGAATACTAAATTATTTCAGTTGGCTGATGAACTATTTGGCATTCAAAAATTTTGGCACAAACGCATTGTTAGAAGCGGTGCAAACACATTATTTCCTTACAAAGAAAACCCCACCGATTTACTGATTAAAGAAGATGATATTTTGTTTTTTGATTTCGGACCAGTTGTAGAAGAATGGGAAGCCGATTTGGGAAGAACTTATGTAATAGGAAATGATGCTGCAAAATTAAAATTGAAAAATGATGTTGAAGAAGCTTGGCATTTAGGTAAAACATATTTTGATGAAAATTGTCAAACTATTACCTGTGCTGATTTTCACACTTTTACAAAACAATTAGCCGAAAAAATGGGTTGGGAATTTGGCAACGAACATTGCGGACATTTAATTGGAAATTTCCCTCATGAAAATATATTGGGCGATGAAATGGTAAATTATTTTCATCAAGATAATCATACAAAAATTTCGGATAAAGATATTTTAGGCAATAACCGATATTGGATTTATGAAATTCATTTTATTGATAAATCAAAAAAGATTGGTGGCTTTTTTGAGCAATTAGTTAGCTAATAGTTTATTCCAATTTTCAATTCAAAATATCTAACTTCGTTTATCATCAATCAATTATTAATGTGAATACATTAGGCAATATTTTTAAGATTACAAGTTTTGGCGAATCGCATGGAGTGGCTGTTGGTGCTGTA
>JBEEMV010000094.1:0-10480 GCA_041192505.1 Bacteroidota bacterium | reverse complement strand
AAAAATTTGATGGTACACGACACCATTTCTTTTAAAAATGGTTACGAAAATTTTAAAGCAATTTATCCGCATCAGTTTAATTATTCGTTAGAAACGATGATGAATAATTACAACGATTTACAAAACATAAAAAACAAAAATGTGCTAAAAGCAGGCTTGTTGAGTGCTGTAATACCGGGCGCAGGAAAAATGTATTATGGCAATTGGGGGCAAGGTTTTGCAGCTTTATTTACCACTGCATTAATTACAGCCGAAGCATACAGCGGCTTTAAAAAGAAAGGCGTAAAAAGCATACACGGTTGGGCTTACACAGGTTTGTTTAGTGTATTTTATGTAGGCAATATTTGGGGAACTGTAATTGGTTTAAAAGTAAAACAACGCAAGGCGTATGAAAATATTAATCACAATTTATTGGATAACGCTGATAAGCTTACTGAACAATTTTAGTTCATGGGCGCAAAGTGTTGATTATCCAAATGCGGCTTTGCAATTGGAATACAAAGTTTTTTCAGAAAAAAAAGAAGCTGGAAAAATTGATGATTTAATTCAAAAAGCTGAATTATTGAAGTCGAATAAACTATTTGCAGAAGCATCTCAAACTTTGAATAGAATTGACATTGAGAATTTATCGGATTCGCTGCAACAAAAAATATTGTATGAATTAATGTTGAATTCTTATTTAGCCGAAAATTATGTAGAAGCAAAAAATTATATGATTCAGTATGATAATTATTTAAAAGATAGCACTGATAAATACCATATCAATTGGCTTAAATGCTTGATTTTTCTAAACAATGATGATTTTGAAAATGCTCATTTAAAACTTATTGCTGCAGTAAAACCCGATTATAAAAAAACAGCAGATAGCATTTTTGTAAACTCTTTTCCAAAATTAAAGAATGAAAAAAAAGCCAGAATGCTAAGTGCATTTTTACCAGGCAGTGGGCAGATGTATGCTGGTAAAGTTGGTTTTGGAATAGTGAATTTATTATCGGTAGCAGGCGCAGGATATTTTACTGCTTGGCATATTGTGCATCAATATTATTTAATTGCCGCCGTTACAGGTGTTGGACTTACCAGCCGCTTTTATTTGGGCGGATTAAAAACTTCAAAAAACTGGGCAGAGAAATACAACGATAAAAAACGAAATGCATTTAAAAAACACATTGGCATTTTACTTCTAAACAATATTGCAACACTGCATTAAAATTAGTGTTGTATTTTCGCCGCTCACTATATATTAAATATGAATTCAGAACATTTGTTGTTAAAGGCTTTACGAGGCGAACAAGTTAGTCGACCACCTGTGTGGATGATGCGTCAGGCAGGAAGATATTTGCCCGATTATATTAAATTGAGAAATCAATACGATTTTTTTACACGAGTGCAAACGCCCGAACTGGCTTGTGCTATTACGTTGCAGCCTGTAGATCAAGTTGGTGTTGATGCTGCCATTTTGTTTTCAGATATTTTAGTTGTGCCACAAGCAATGGGTTTGGAAGTGCAATTGGTAGAAAATAAAGGTCCGTTTTTGCCGAAAACAATTGCCACACAAACTGACTTGAAAGCCTTGCAGGTAAAGGATGCAGAACACAATTTGAATTATGTGTATGATGCCATAAAATTGGTAAAAACTGAATTAAATAATCGTGTACCATTGATTGGTTTTGCTGGTGCACCATTCACTTTGTTGTGTTATATGGTGGAAGGAAAAGGCAGCAAAAGTTTTGATAAAGCCAAACAATTTTGTTTTTCAGAACCCGAATTAGCACATCAATTATTACAAAAAATAACTAACGTTACGATTGAATATTTAAAACTGCAAGTAGCCGCAGGTGTTGATGTGGTGCAGGTTTTTGATAGTTGGAGTGGTATGTTATCGCCAGCTGATTTTAAGAAATTTTCTGAACCTTATTTATTGCAAATTGCAGATGCGTTGCACACCTATGCGCCTGTAATTTTATTTCCTAAAGGAAGTTGGTATGCATTAAAAGATTTAGCCAATTCAAAAGCAAGTGGTTTAGGATTAGATTGGTGCATTAGCCCGAAAATGGCTCGTGAAGCCACTTCACACAAAATAACTTTGCAAGGAAATTTTGACCCTTGTAAATTATTGCAACCCATTTCGCAAATAAAAGCCGATGTAAAAACTATGATTGATGAATTTGGAACACAACGATATATTGCTAATTTAGGTCATGGCATTTTACCCAACATTCCTGTTGATCATGCCAAAGCATTTGTGGATGCAGTGAAAGAATATTCTCTATAATTTCATTATCTTATTTTTAAAAAATGATACAAAAAATAAAAAGCTACTACGCCGATAATCCATTACAAACCATTTTGTTTGTAGGTTTTTTTTTTAGATTAATTGCTGCCATTTTTTCAAGAGGATTTGGTATGCATGATGATCATTTTTTGGTTATAGAAGCCGCTCAATCATGGATAGATAATGCTGATTATAATGCATGGCTGCCTAAAGAAGGGCAAACCATTCCAACGCCTACTGGGCATAGTTTTTTTTACGTTGGGCTTCATTATTTCTTTTTTAAAGCATTAACTTTTTTAGGCATTCTTCACCCCGAAATAAAAATGTTTTTGGTGCGATTGGTTCATGCATTTTATTCTTTAATTACTATTTATTATGGATATAAAATAACTGAAAAAATAGCCAATACCGATACTGCAAAAAAAGTAGGTTTAGTGTTAGCGCTATTCTGGATTTTTCCATTTTTATCAGTCCGAAATTTAGTTGAAATGGCTTGTATTCCACCATTAATAATGGCTACATGGTTAGTTGTAAAAAATGAAAAAATAAAAATCACAACAGCTTTGTTGATTGGATTATTATTGGGCATTGGATTTAATATCAGATTTCAAACCATTTTATTTTCATTTGGTTTTGGATTAGCATTGTTTATCGAAAGAAAATTTATTGCAGGCATTTTGGTAGGTCTAGGATTTTTAATTTGTGCAGCCCTTGTTCAGGGCGGCGTTGATATGATTATTTGGAAACAACCATTTGTTGAATTTACCGAATATGTAAATTATAATCTTGCCAATTCAACCACTTATTACGACCAACCATGGTACAATTATTTTTTATTGCTGATGGGTATTTTAATACCGCCAATAAGCCTTATGCTGTTGTTTGGCTTTTTTAAAAGCTATAAAAAATGGATTTTATTTTTGCCAAGTTTAGTGTTTTTAGCAGCCCATTCATATTTTCCTAATAAGCAAGAAAGATTTGTGTTGCCCATCTTTCCGTTCATTATTATTTTGGGTTTGATAGGATGGAATGAATATAAAACACAATCCGCATTTTGGAAAAAAAATGAAAAATTAGAATCAGGTTTTTGGAAATTTTTTTGGCTACTGAATTTGTTTTTATTGCTAGTAATTACACCAACATATAGCAAACGAAATAGAGTAGAAGCCATGCTGTATCTGCGCAGCAAAGGCGATGTAAAAAATTTAATTATTGAAAATAGTAATCGTGATGGATCTATGATGTCGCCCATGTTTTACTTAGCAAAATGGGTAAAAGATTATCCTGTAACTAATACCGAACCACTTGATTCAACGTACAAAAAAATACTTCAAATGCCCGATAGTATTTTGCCCAACTATATAGTTTTTTATCAAGCCGAAAACTTAGAGCAACGATTGGAAGCCACAAAACGAAATTTCAATGTACAATTTGAAACTAAAGTAGAGCCCAGCTTTATAGATGATTTTATGCACAGAATAAACCCGAGCAATAAAAATGCGCAAACATTTATCTACAAAATTCAACGTAAATAATCTGCCTTATTTTATCTCATTTTTAAAAATATATTTTAATGAATTATAGAAGCCGAATTCTTCGCCAATCATCAGCCATAAGAGCTTTAGTTAGCGAAACAATTATTACACCCAACGATTTTATTGTGCCACTTTTTATTAATGAAGGCACAAATTATAAAGAAGAAATATCATCCATGCCAGGCTATTATCGAATGAGTTTGGATAACACAGTAAAAGAGGTAAAACAGCTTTGGGCTATGGGTTTAAAGTGTGTTTTATTATTTATAAAATGCGATGATAATGTAAAAGATAATAAAGGAACAGAAGCCTTAAACCCTGATGGATTAATGCAACGCAGCATTCGTGAAATAAAAAATGCTTGCCCCGATATGTTGGTGATGACGGATATTGCACTCGACCCATTTTCGATTTATGGGCATGATGGCATTGTAGAAAATAATGAAATTGTAAACGATGCAACAGTTGATGTATTGGCACAAATGAGTGTATCACATGCTATGGCTGGGGCAGATTTTTTGGCACCAAGCGATATGATGGATGGCAGAATTGCAGCCATAAGAAAAGCATTAGAACAAAATAATTTTACCAAAACGGGCATCATGGCGTATAGTGCAAAATATGCTTCATGTTTTTATGGCCCGTTCCGAGATGCATTAGATTCAGCACCAGGTTTTGGCGATAAAAAATCGTATCAAATGAATCCTGCTAACAGAATTGAAGCCCTAAAAGAAGTGTTGCAAGATGAAGCCGAAGGCGCTGATATTGTAATGGTGAAACCTGCTTTAAGCTATTTAGATATAATTAGAGAAGCAAAAAATGCAGTTAAAATTCCTGTAAGTGCTTATCATGTAAGCGGCGAATACTCGATGATAAAAGCAGCAGCAGCAAAGGGTTGGCTGAATGAAGACCAAGCCATTTTAGAAACTACACTTTCTATTAAAAGAGCTGGTGCCGATTTAATTGCCAGTTATTTTGCAAGAGATATTGTTAGAATTTTATCATAGATTTATTTTTCATTTAGCCCGATTTTTAAAATTTGATTTTTTCAAAACTCACATTTTTTCATAGAAATTTATTTAGTTCAATAGCATTATCAATTTGCTGTTGTGCTTTATTGCTTACCAATATTTTTTATCCTACATGGAATAAATCTGGCGTTGGTTCAACTATTAGTTGGGATGTGGCTGGTTACTATGCTTATCTGCCAGCCATTTTTATTTATGATGATATAAAAACTTTAGAACAAACCAGCAAAGCGGCTACCGAAGCCAATGTGCAGCCCGATGGTTTTTCGAGCACATGTAAAGTTGCGAATGGAAATAGCGTAATGACTTATACTATTGGCAACGCCATAATGATGTTTCCGTTTTTTACTATTGCACATACATGGGCAAAAATTGGAAACTATGAAGCCAATGGTTTTTCGTTTCCATACCAATTTTGTATTTCGATGGGCTGCTTATTGTATGCCTTTTTAGCCTTGTATTTTTTACGAAAAATATTGCTACTTTTTTTTGATGATAAAGCAGTAGCCATCACTTTATTATTGCTAGTATTGGCTACAAATTATATAGAATATTCTGCCATTACAGGCGCATTAACACACAATCAATTATTTTTTGTGTATTGTATGTTGCTGTGGTTTATTATAAAATTTTATGCATCGCCAAATCTAAAAAACTCAATAGCGGTAGGCTCTTTAATAGGCTTAGCCATGTTAATTCGCCCAACAGATGCCATACTAATTGCTTTGTTTGTGTTATGGAATGTGTCGCTTTCGATAACTTCAATAAAAGAAAAATTGAGTTTCATTTTTACTCATTTCAAATATTTTTTTGTGTCGGCAATTTGTGTGTTGATAGTATTTTCAATTCAATTATTGTATTGGAAATATGTAAGTAATCAATGGCTTGTTTATACTTATGGCAATCAACATTTCGATTGGTTTCATCCTCATATTATTAATGGTTTAATCAGTTATAAAAAGGGTTGGTATATCTACACACCCATTATGTTTTTTGCATCTATTGGTTTTTATTTTTTATTTCATCAACACAAAAAAATAGCCACAGCTACATTACTATTCATGTTGCTAAATATTTATGTAGTATTCAGTTGGGCAATATGGTGGTATGCTACAAGCCTTGGGCAACGAGCCATGGTGCAGAGTTATGCCGTAATGAGTTTTCCGTTAGCAGCCATTATTAGTTGGGTATTGAAGCAAAATAAATTTATAAAATCAATAGCGGTATTACTTTTTTCGGGCTGTATTTATTTGAATATTAATTTAACATGGCAAGCACATTATGCTATTTATTTTGAAGGTGATAACATGACTAAAAGTTATCTATTAAGAACTTTTGGAAGATGGAATATTCAATTTAATGATTTGAAATTATTAGATACCGATGAAGAATACAGTGGAAATTTTTTAAACAAAAAAGATGTTGAATTACAAAATATTAAATTGGCTGATACAATTGTAATTAACGCCCAGCAACAGTTTAGCAAGCTAATGCCAATTAATATGTTGCACAATAAAAACAAATGGTTAAGAGTTTTGGCTAATTTTTATGCTGCACCAAAAGAATGGAATGTGTGGTTGATGCCTCAATTAATTGTACGATTTAAAAACAATAATAGAGAAGTTAAAACCAGATTGATAAGAATAAGTAGATTGATGAATGATGATAAAAAATGGCATTCATTATTTATGGATGTAATGATACCGAATGAAAAATTTACCGAAGCAGAAGTTCAGCTTTGGAATGCAAATAGCAGCAATCAACTTTTTGTTACAAGCATTAATACAAGCACATTTGATTAAAAAAAATTATAGATATTTTTCAAGTAATATAAAGTTAAATCAATTCAACTAACTATTTTCGCAACTCAAAATTTTAAACCCACACTTGACTATTCAGCATAAAATAATCGTAATTGGCGCAGGCCCAGCAGGGCTTACAGCCGCTCATCAATTAGCAAAAGCTGGTTGTGATGTTACTTTATTTGAAGCAGGCAATGATGTAGGCGGCTTGGCTCGAAGCTTTGATTTATGGGGGCAACGAGTAGATTGTGGACCACATCGTTTTTTTAGTAGTGATAAAATTGTGAACGATTTTTTTGCAGAAATTGTTCAATCAGATTATACATTAGTAAATCGTTTAACTCGAATTTACTACCGAAATAAATTTTTTTATTATCCGCTTCAACCCTTTAATGCATTAAGTAATTTACCTATCACAACAGTATTTGGTATTTTATTAAGCTACGCAAAACAAAGATTAACGCCGATTGCAAACCCACAAACATTTGAAGAATGGGTAATTAATCGGTTTGGAAAAAAATTGTTTGGCATCTTCTTTAAAAATTATTCTGAAAAATTATGGGGCATACCTTGTAGTAAAATTGATGCCGATTGGGCAGCACAACGAATAAAAAAATTATCGTTGTGGGAAGCCATAAAAGGCGCATTAATAGGCAACAAAGGCAACAAACATAAAACATTGGTTGACCAATTTGCATTTCCAAAAAATGGTACAGGTATGTTGTACCAACGCATGGCAGAACAATACAAAAACTATGGTGGCAAATTGCAATTGAATGCAGCAGTAAAAAAAATTATTCAAAATGAAAATGGCGAAGTAAAAGGCGTTGAACTACAAAATGGCGAAACACATGTAGCCGATAAAGTGATTAGCACAATGCCATTAACCAATATGGTAAAAGGCTTACAATATGCACCAGCAGTGGTTAAACAAGCTTCCGAAAAATTATATTTTCGCAATACAATTTTAGTTTATGTTGAAATAGATAATGAAAATTTATTTCCTGATAATTGGATTTATGTACACAGCCCCGAAGTATTGCATGGCAGAATTACTAATTTCAGAAACTGGTGTCCATCACTTTATCGTGATAAAAAAACATCTATACTTTGTTTAGAATATTGGTGTTTTGAAAAAGATGAAATCTGGAAATCATCGGAAGTTGAAATGGGAAAATTAGCCGAAACAGAATTACGAAAATTGAATTTAATTTCAGCAAAAGATAAAGTGTTGAATACACATTTATTGCATATTCCAAAATGCTATCCTGTTTATGAAACGGGCTATGCAAAACATGTGGATGTAGTAAAAAATTATTTAGAAACCATTCCTAATTTATTAGTAATTGGCAGATATGGTGCTTTTAAATACAACAACCAAGACCATTCTATATTGATGGGATTATTAGCTGCACGGCAAATTGTATTGGGCAGCAATCAACACCTTTGGAATATTAATACTGATGACGAATACCAAGAACAAGGTGATGTGGAATATAGCGTTTCGTAAAATTATTTATTCGTGCCTTTTAACATCGGTACAAATTTAAATTCATGAAATTGTTCTTCTTCAAATTCGGTTTCAGATATTTTTTTCAATCGCATCATGGTACTGGTTTCGGTACCTAACGGTATGATTAAATAGCCACCCACTTTTAATTGATTTTTTAAATCTTCGGGTATTTCGGGTGCCGCAGCTGTAATGATTATTTTATCGTATGGCGCATACGAAGGCACACCTTTAAAACCATCGCCATAAAAACATTTTATTTTATCATAACCCAATGCAGCTAATAGCGGCTTTGTTTTATCGTACAATACTTTTTGGCGTTCAATGGTAAAAACTCTGGCACCACATTCAGCTAATATTATAGCTTGATAGCCGCTGCCAGTGCCAATTTCCAAAACTTTATCTAATGTTTTAAGTTCTAATAATTGTGTTTGAAAAGCTACTGTATAAGGTTGCGAAATAGTTTGCCCTGCATCAATCGAAAAAGGTTTATCTTCATAAGCATGCATTTGAAAATCGATATTAAAAAATATATGACGCTTTACGCTGCCTATTGCTTTCAATACTTTTTCATCTGTAATGTTTTTTGTTTTTAATAAATCAACTAACGCTTTGCGCCTGCCTTGTGTTAAAAATCCTTCTTCTTCGTGCATCATTTTTCTGTTGTTATTTATGGGGCAAAGGTTTGCAAAAACAAAATAAAAAAAACAAAATCAACCAATATATTATTCCTTAATTTTCATCAATATTCTAACCTACTATACAATTTTGTAAATCGTTGTGGAATATTCTGAGGTTTTAATACCAAGATTTGATATATAAAGTTAAATTTGCTGAAATTTTTTCAATAGTATCTTTTCCAAATAAATGAAATTATCTCACATAATCGTGTTGTTGGTTGTGGTAGCAGTTGTAATAAGCGGATGTGCAAACAATAGCAAAATTGGCACAACGGCTTACGACCAAATGCAATACGACAAATCCAACTTTTATTTGAAAAAAGTATTGGATGCTAAAAAAGAAGACGCAAAAACTTTGCGCCAGCTTGCCGAAGGCTATAGATTAACCAATCAAACTAAAAAAGCCGAACTTACTTACGCTAAATTAATTCATGGCAAATTTAAAGGCGGTGTTAAGCCCGAAGACTATTTGAATTATGGCAAATTGCTGATGATGAACGAAAAATATGATGATGCTCGTAATGCTTTTAGAGCTTACGATAGCTTATCAGATTTTAAAAGCGATTTAGCTAAAATAATGATGAAAAGTTGCGATTCAACTTCTATGTTTCATCAAGATACTACATTGCATGAAGTAAACGAAACGATTATAAGAGGCGTTGGCGAACGCTTTGGCGCCGCACCTTTAGATAATGGTATTGTAATTTGTAGCGAAACAGAATCTATTGACAATACTGATAAAAAGAAAAATCCTTGGGGCAAAACAGTGGGCAATTTAGATTTATTTTTTACCGTAAAAGATACTGCATCGGATGGCGAATATTCAAAACCAATGCGATTGAAAGGCAAAATAAATACACCAGTTCATGAAGGTCCTTGTACGTTTTCGGCTGATGGTAAAATGTGCTATTTTACTCGTACAGCTTTAGTACAATCAAGCAATAAAAATGAAGTGAAAGTTGAAAATGTATTAAAAATATATTCGGCTGAAAGAGATGAAGATGGCAATTGGGTAAACACGATGCCATTAAATTTTAATAGCGATGATTATTCGGTAATGCATCCTACCTTAAATGCTGATGGGGATAAAATGATTTTTGCATCGGATAGAAATGGTGGCTTTGGCGGTTCAGATTTATATATTACTTATAAAGCTGAAAATGGCGATTGGACAGAACCTAAAAACTTAGGCGCAGAAGTAAACTCAACAGGCAATGAAGTGTTTCCGTTTTTAACAAAAGATAATACTTTATATTATTCAAGTGATGGTTTTTACTCGTTAGGTGGATTGGATATTTTTGTATCTAATTGGGATGGAAGTACAAGATTTTCGAATGCCGAAAATTTAAATATTCCTATCAATACATCACATGATGATTATTGTTTTACAGTAAATCCAAACGATGAAGCTACAGGTTGGATATCATCAAACAAAAGCGGTAAAGAAAGAATTTATGAATGGAAAAGTCATAACCCGAAATTATTTTTTGAAGGTATACTAACGGATAAAGCTACTCATAAACCTATTGAGGGTGCTAGAGTACAGGTTACTAATAAAGTTGATGGAACAGTGTATGATGCTGTAACAGACGAATATGGTTATTACAGAATTGATGGCATAAAAGGTGGCAACGAATATTTAATTCGTACGGG
>JBEEMV010000093.1:0-24353 GCA_041192505.1 Bacteroidota bacterium | reverse complement strand
TTTGGTTTTAAAAAATTGCGTTTATCATCCATCGTAGCATTATTTTTTTCATAGCAATTGGTAAAATTTATTTCAATATTTAATTGTAGGTGCTTAAGAATGAGCTTTAATAAATCCATATTTAGATCTATCAATTTATCATATTTAGTTGAAAAAATTGATTTGAAACTATCTTCATAATATTCGAAATAGGGTGAGCTGCGGTAAGAAAACATGATGGATTTCCAATGTTCTTTTTGCCAATTATTTTCATAACTAATACGTACATCTTTTGTTGCAGTATGCTGCTGATACTTTCCTTTTTCTAATGGGATGCTTAATAAAATAACACCATTGGGCCCTGGAATATAGCAGCGATTTCGATAGGTAGATTTTACATAATGCTCGTATTGCTCTACTTGCAACCCTTTACAGTTTTTAATCATCTTAAAAAAAGCAATGGGTGGTAAATATTGTGGCTCTATTAAAATAATGTTATTCATTGCCTGCAAAAATGCTAATTTTACAATTCTAAATCTTAAAAAATGACAACAAGATTTTTACTTTTAATTTCTATTACTTTTTTATGTTTTAACTCAATGGTTAATGCTACTTCGGTTGAAGTTCATGTAACTCATGCAGTGTTTCATCGTCCTTTAACAAATGAAAGTTATGTTGAATCATATTTATCAATTAATCCACAAACGTTATCTTATAAAAGGCAAAGTGATTCAACTTATCAAGCTAGCTTGATAATTACCATGCTTTTTAAAAATGATAAAAATGAAATTGTTCATTTTGATAAATTTGAATTAAAATCTACAAAGTATAGAACCATCGCAGCTATTGCAGCCGATGAACAATCGTTTTTAAGCGAACGACGCAATGCCTTAACTGAAGGAAATTATATTGTAGATGTAGAAATTGTAAATGATAAACTTACTACATCGGTTTCTGAAAAATTGAAGATTGAATTAAATGAAATGAAATATTCATTTTCAGGTATCGAACTATTAGATACATTTTATGAAAACAAATCGGCATCAGTATTTAGTCGTGGTGATATATATTTAATGCCATCTGTAATTAATTATTTTCCTTCATTTAAAAATCAAATGTATTTTTATACAGAATTATATTCGCCTAAAGAGGTTGAAATAAAAGGAAAAATACTACTTCAGTATGCTATTGTGAAAAAGGAAAATGGTAAAGTAATGGATGAGTTTTCAAATTCATTCGCTATTGAAATGGGCAATTTAATGCCAGTGCTAAACACAATTGATATTTCGAAATTGCAAAGCGGTAATTATGAATTTAAGTTGCAAGCATTAAATAGAAGCAATGAAATATTGGCAAAAACATCTATTGATTTTCAAAGAAGTAAATTAAACAAGAATTCGAATTGGCAGTTGAATGATACGTCGTCTATGGTTTCAAAAACCGATGTGCAAAATACATTTGTAAATAGATTTACAGCAGAAGAAATTCAAAAGCGATTAACTACTTTATATCCAGTTGCAAATAGTGTTGAAACTGGATATATTGATAACCTTTTAAAAGATAAAAAGGAAAATAATATGAAGATGTTTTATTACAATTTTTGGGTAAACCGTAATCCTGAAAACCCAATTGCAGCATATACTGAATATGAAACACAATTAATGCAAGTAAATAATGCATTTGGTTTATCATTCAAATATGGCTTTGAAACATCAAGAGGTAGAGTGTATTTGCAATATGGCGCACCCAATTCTATTAATAAATCTACCCAATCAAGCGATATGTTGCCATACGAAGTTTGGGAATATTATTCAATCGGAAACCAAAGAAATGTGAAATTTGTGTTTTATGCCAAAGATCGTTCTACCAATGATTATGAATTAGCATATAGTAATAAAAGGGGTGAAGTAGGTGATCCGAATTGGATGTCGAAAATTCAAAACCTACCTTCCAATACTGATTTTGATAGTAACACCTTCAATAAAAATGTAGGCAATACATTCGATAGAGATTTTAATCAATCAATCATAAAATAAACCGATGGCAACTATTTTTTCGAAAATAATTAGTGGCGAAATACCTTGTTATAAAATAGCAGAAGATGAAAATCATTTAGCTTTTTTGGATATAAATCCATTATCAAAAGGGCATACATTGGTAATTACAAAAACAGAAAATGATTATATTTTTGATTTAGATGATGAATCACTATCGGCTTTGCACCTATTTGCAAAACGGGTGGCTATTGCACTAAGAAAAAATATTACCTGTAAACGAATAGGCGTAGCAGTTATTGGATTAGAAGTTCCACATACTCATATTCATTTAATTCCAATGAACAATGTAAGTGATATGAATTTTGCAAATCAGAAATTAAAAATGGACGCTACTGAACTGGCTCATATGGCTAATACTATTGCTGCAAGTTTTTAACTGCGAACAATTTTTTATAAACGGTAAAAGTGGGTTCATGTAATTGCTTGAAATTTGAATTTGAAAAGTAATTTAAGTATTGATTTTATTATACAAAATACTTTTTCCACCACCATTGAAATACAATAAGCGCCCAAATATTTGCTGCTGCATCGCCAGGGTTATTGCTATTTAATTGTTGTTTTAATTGCTGTATAAATTTTAAATTAAAAATATTTTGCTCTGTTATAAATTTATCATTTAGCAAATCATCTTCAATTAAAGATTTTAATTCGTTTCTAAACCATTTTAACAAAGGCACTTCAAAGCCATGCTTAGGGCGGTTATACAATTCAACTGGTAATAAATGTCGGAAAGCATCTTGCACAATTCGCTTTTTAATTTGCCCATTTATTTTAAAACTGGCAGGTAACGAAAATGCAAAATCAACCACTGTATAATCTAAAAATGGCGAACGAATTTCTAAACTATTTGCCATGCTCATCATATCTACTTTAACCAGCATATCGCCTTTTAATACCAAATTAGTATCGGTTAGCAATACTTCATTAAAATCATTAGCAGCAGTAAAATTTTGAAGAAAATATAATTTGCGTTTGTTTACTTCAGCTTTAATAGCTTCATCATTTAGGTTTAATAATTGTTCTACTTTTTCAAATTGCATCCAACTACACCAACGCCAATGTCTTTCGGCAGTGCTTAATTTAGCGCCATCGGCAAAACGATTTAACTGACGAAACAAATTAGTTAATTTATGATTTCGAGATTTAGGCAAGACATCCCAAAGCGGCGATAATGTTTTTACTGCTTCGTTTTTTAGCGATTTATTACGCATTCTAAATTCGGCTGCATATTTATTGTAGCCAGCAAATATTTCATCAGCACCATCGCCGCTTAAAGCCACAGTAGCATGTTTTCTGGTTTGATGTGATAAAATATAAACTGCCAAAGCCGATGAATCGGCAAAGGGTTCATCAATATAATCTAACACATCATATAAATGTTGTAAAAAATCATCGTTGGTTAATTTAAATACGGTATGATTGGTTTGATATTTTGCAGCCACCAACTCGGCATATTTTGTTTCATCAAAAAAAGGTTCGTCTTTATACCCAATTGAAAATGTATGCAAGCCTTTTTTGTATTGCGAAGCCAAAGCCACAATTACCGAAGAATCGATACCACCGCTTAAAAACGCACCTAACGGCACATCACTCACCATACGGCGTTGAGTGGCGGCATCTAATAAATTTACTAATTGCTTTTGAGCTTCATCGTAGTTTAATTTATTATCAGCCGAAGTGATTTTTAATTCATAAAATTTTTCGGTAGCAATATGATTGGCAGTAATAATTTTAATTGTGCCAGGTTCTACTTTTTCTACTCCTTTTATTAATGAAGCATTTGGTGGTAAATAATTAAATTGAAAATATTGCACCAACGAAGCTTTGTCAATTTCTTTTTTAATATTGAATTGAAATAAGGCTTTCATTTCACTAGCAAAATAAAATCCGTTTTCGTTTTGATAAGTAAGCAAAGGCTTTTTGCCATATCTATCACGAGCTAGTGTTAATTTATTTTCTTGTTTATCATAAATGGCTAAAGCAAAAAAGCCGTTTAATAATGAAAAACATTTATTGCCCAGCTTTATAAATAGTTTTAATAAAACTTCAGTATCAGATGTGGTATGAAATTTTTCATCGGGTAAATATTGAAATTGTAAATCTTTATAGTTGAATATTTCGCCATTAAATACCATTACAAATCTATCATCCTCACTATGAAATGGTTGATGTGCGCCTTCGGAAGTATCAATAATAGAAAGGCGGCGATGAGCTAAGCCAATTAAATTGTTAAAATAAAAACCTTCATTATCTGGCCCCCGTTTATGAATAGCAGTTGAAGCTTTTTGTAATAAAGCTTTATTTAGTTCAGTAGAATTAATGCTTGAATAAAATCCTGCAATGCCACACATATTATAAAAATAATTTTAGGTAAAAATAAATTAATTGTTTAGCACTAAATTAAAAGATTGAATTATTTTTACAATTATGTTTACAGTAGGCAGATACGGCAGCAGTTTAGGATTAATTTTCTTTGATTGGATGGATTTTATAATCACTCCCATATTTGTGTATATTTTTTACCGAATTGTAAAATATATTTCAAAAAATAAAGTAAGAGATGAGGAGCAAGGTAAAATATTGATGACTGCATTTTGGGTAAAATTGGGTGGAACATTAGCTATTAGTTTAATCTACGAATTTTATTACGGTGGTGGTGATATGGAATCTTATTATTGGGGGGCTGAATCATTTATGGATTCGTTTTTTAAAGACCCAGATGTATTCTTTAAATTACTATTTATAAAGGGTGAAAATATATTGGCAATGAAAGGAAATTCAAATGAATCAACTATTTTCTTCACATATGTAACATCTAAAAAATATCTATCAACACCCGAATTTACTGTAATTAAATTAAGCGGTTTAGTATCCTTAATTACCTATCATACCTTTACAGCTAATTCATTGTTTTTTTCCATGTACTCTTTATTTGGTAGTTGGAAATTGTTTATATTGTTGCAAAAGCTTTATCCAAAGCTTACTAAGGAATTTTCGATTTGTTGTTTTTATATTCCTTCAATTGTGTTTTGGGGAAGTGGATTATTAAAAGATCCGATAACTTTTGGAAGTTTATGTATTGTAGTTCATGCCGTATATAACCTATTTGTGAATTTAAAATTAAAGATAACTTCAATAATAGAAATATTTATTTGTTCAAGTTTAATATTGCTGATAAAGCCGTATATATTGCTTTGTGCAATTCCAGGGTTATTAAGTTTAGTATTGTTTTCGCATTTAAAAAAAATTGACTTGCCTGTTTTAAAAGCATTGGCGCTGCCTTTTTTATTATTTGTAGGAAGTATTGCAGGATATTTTTTAATTGATTCGCTTAAAGACCAAATGGGTAAATATGCCATTGATAATTTATCAACTACCCTTGAGGCATTTCAAAGTTGGCACTATGCCGAGGGTGATTTGTATGGGGCTACTGTTTATTCATTAGGCGATATGACTGATATATCTACATTTGGATTGTTAAAGAAAATTCCATTGGCTATTAATGTTACTTTTTTTCGACCATATATTTGGGAATCAAAAAAGCCGGTAATATTATTATCGGCTTTAGAGAGTTTATGGTTTTTAATATTAACCCTTCAGACTTTCAGATTAGTAGGTGTATTTGGTTTCTTCCGAATTTTACGAAGTGACCCTTTTATAACTTTTTGTTTTATTTTTGCTATGACTTTTGGTTTTGCTGTAGGCCTATCAAGTTATAATTTCGGGGCATTAGTACGCTATAAAATTCCATGTATGCCATTCTTTTTATGTACTATGTATATCATTAAAAATCATTATGGGGTGATGTTGAAAAAGAAATAAAATTATTTTTTCTTTAATTTTTCTTCATCCATTTTTTTAAGTTGGTTTATCACTTCTTCAACCTGTTCAACACCAATTAATTTAGCTACAATTTTATGTGTTTTTGAATCTACAATAAACATTTTTGGGGTAGCGTATACATCAAACATGTCTTTAAAATCATAGTAATTATTGGCATCACGTAAGTTATACCAATTCATAGGATGTTCTTTTAAATAGGTTTTCCATTTTTTCATTTGTGGATCGTCTTTGCTACCTATTCGCTCTTCTGTAATAGTAATTACACCTACTTTATCAGTGTCTTTTATTTTTTCCCAAACTTTATATAGTTCTGGTGTTTCTTTTTGGCAATGCCCACAAGTGCTATTAAAAAACCATAAAATAGTATAATTGTATTTAGCCATTAAATCGTAGGTATAAAAACTATTTAATGAGCTATCTTCTAAAATCATATTAGGAACGATGGCATCAATTAATATTTTTCTTACATGGTCTTTGCGTTCGCAAATCTTTTTTAATTTCGATGAATCAACCCAATATGCTTCGCCTTTGCAATAATATTTATCGGCCATATGAACAAACACAGCATCAAATCCCATTATTTTACTTTGTTCGTAATTATTAGTAATGTACCAAACTGTCCATTTAAACATTTCTTTATTGGCTCTTGATTTTTCAACTATAAAATCGGCTGATTTGTTAATAGAATCAGGGTGTTGAGCCGTTAATTGATTTAAGTATTTACTTACTTTGCCATGAAATATTGGGGTATATAAAAGTCTTTCATCGCTAAAATCAAAATTGTCAAAATAATGTGTTTTGAAATAATTAAAAGAAAGATTATTGTCTTTTTTTGCTTCAATTTCTTTTGGAACAACGGGTTCGGGCATGGCTTTAAAAATATTTGAAAGCAATAATTTAGGATTTTTTAAAGCAAACTTTTTTCTAAAATCATTTACAATAGAGTCAGCATCGCCCATAGATTTTGCAGCAGATAAACTATCATATTTTGTTTTTGCTGATCTATATTTCGCATTTGCTTTTTCCATTTCGCCACCCATTTTGGTAGTAAATTTTAAATAATCTAAAAATAATTCATTATCTATTGAGCCTTTTATTTTCAAATGTCCTACAAAATCTGTTGTATCAGTTTCTACTTCAAAAAATTGATCTTCACCCACCATTAATTCGAAATATTTATGCGATGGTATTACCACCATATAAATACCTTGATGTAATTTTTCTTTCCCTTCAAATACAATTAGATCACCAATGTTTTTAAGCGTTACAGTGTCTTGTATATATTGTTTATCGCCATAATAATTTGCTAAGTAGCAAACTTTGTCTTTGTATCCATTTAGTTTTAGCGAAATTTTATAACCTTCATCTTTTGCCGATGCAGAATTTATAATAATAGTGAGAATGAAAAATAATACTACGTGTTGAAGTTTTTTGAAATTCATAATATTTTTGATTTGATAAGTAATAAAAATTTTGGTTAATGCAAAAGTAGAATGATTTTGAAAAAATAAAACTGCTTAACAAGGCTTTAACAACGATTTGAAATACAAAAGCCGATTCAATTTGGGTAGAATCGGCTTTTATAAATTTATTTACAATGTTTATTTCAAAGTAATAGTTTTTGTTTTACCATTTCTTGTAACGGTAGCAGTGTTATCGCAAGTTCCATTACCAAAATCAATGGTAATCATTGATTTGCCCGATGGTGTAATTTCTAATGCACCTTGTGTAAAATGTTTAGCACAACTCATATCTCTTATTAAATCATTTCCTGATACTGTATTGGCAGTAAATGATGTGCCATTAGCTGCTGTACCACTTGCTGTGCCCGATACTGAATATTTATTAGTAGTAGAATAACCAGTAGCTAAACCTGCAATTTGTGTACGCAATTTTGTTTCAGAAAAAGTAACAGTACCACCATTATTAGCTTTTGTAAAGCTGATATTTGAAGTAACATTCCAACTCATAAATCCAGCAGAATTATAGCCATTATTAATAATATGCTTAGTACTTGAATTGCTAAAAGTTTTCATATCGCTGGTAGATTTTCCAACAGCATAACCATTATGATAAATATCAATAATAGCACCTGGCATATGATATTTACCTGAATACACTACAATAATTTTTCCTTGTCTGTATCTTCCATCACGGCATTGGCAAGGGCTTGTGCCAAAATCAATTGTTAATGTATCAGTATTTGATGCATTAGCAGTATCAATAGTAATAGTAGCACAGCCACTTAAGGTGCTATAATTATTTGATGTACGCATACTTCCATTACCCTTTCCGTAAGCAAAAGCTTGATCGGCAATGGTTTGTGTTTCAGATGATGAACCTTGTGCATCAGCATTATCGCCAACGGCTTCAATTTCGGCATCTGTAATTTTTGAACGGCGGCATGATTGTAATGTTACAATGCTTATCATTAAAGCACTCATACATCCTGCAACTAAAATTTTTTTGTAGTTCATGATAATTAATTTTTATTGTTAAATAATTTGTTTCGTTTGTAATGCTATGATGTAATAAAACATCTTTGGTTTAATCGAGTAATGAAAAAAATTATTTTTCAATTCGTTCAACGTTCTGAATACCGTGTAATTGCAGCAATTTTTGCGATAATTTTTCTAACTG
Source organism: Bacteroidota bacterium (assembly GCA_041192505.1). Classification (GTDB taxonomy): domain Bacteria; phylum Bacteroidota; class Bacteroidia; order Chitinophagales; family CAIODY01; genus CAIODY01. Next base: position 15,834 of record JBEEMV010000093.1, on the reverse strand, counting down.
CTCGGTATCATTTATATAAATCATAAACATTCCTTCAAATATTCCATCCATGGTATCAATTGAAATAGAACGAATATTTAATCGCATTTGCCCCGAAATTACATCCGTTATTTTGCTCATCACACCTACTTCATCAATACCTGTAATTTTTAATTTTGTTAAAAATGCTACTTCATGATTTTTGCTCCATTTTGTTGCAATTACTCTGTGTGCTTGATTGCCCAACAGTTTGATGGCATTGGGGCATTTAGTGCTATGAATTTTTAAGCCTTCGGTGGCTGTAATATAGCCAAATACATCATCGCCTGGTATGGGGTTGCAACATTTAGCCAATGTATATTCAACCTTAGTTGAATCATTACCAAAAATTGTTATTTCTGCATTTTTTGAAAGTATTGTTTTTACTTCTTTTTCAAAATCTAAAAATGTTGAGGAATGATTTTTTTCTTTTTCGAAAATAAATTTACCACCTAATATTTTTACCTTATCTAATTCTGATAAATTGATATGTTTTAGCCCAATCTGATAATTTAAATCGGTAATATTATATGCTTTAAAATGATTCATTAATGCCGACATATTTTCATTATTAATGGATACATCTAATTGCTTCATTTTCTTTTCTAAAATTATTTTTCCATCTTCCGAAATACGTTTTTTTTCATCTTTAAATGAATCTTTAATTTTAGTTTTTGCTTTTGCCGTTACCACAAAATTTATCCAATCTTCATGCGGCTTTTGTTTGCTGCTGGTAATTATTTCTACTTGGTCGCCATTTTTTAATGGATGGCTTAAAGGCACTAATTTATGATTTACTTTTGCGCCAATACATTGCAAACCTAATGTGGTATGTATTTCAAAAGCAAAATCTAAAGCTGTTGCTTTTGATGGCATCATTCGGGCATCGCCTTTTGGGGTGAAAACATAAATTTCGTCAGCAAATAAATTTAGTTTAAAATCATTAATAAAATCTAAAGCATTAGCATTAGGGCTGTTTAATACATCCCGTATTTTATTCAGCCATTCATCTACATGGGTTTCATTTTCTTTACCTTCTTTATATTTCCAATGTGCAGCAAAACCTTTTTCAGCAATTTCATCCATTCGTTTGCTTCGTATTTGCACCTCAACCCATTTGCCTTCGGGCCCCATCACGGTTGTATGCAAGGCTTCGTAGCCAGTGCTTTTGGGGTTTGAAATCCAATCTCTAATTCTATCAGGATTGGGTTGATAAAAATCGGTAATGAATGAATATATTTTCCAACAATCTTGCTTCTCGGTTTCTATTGGCGAATCGGTAATAATTCTGATAGCAAATAAATCATACACCTCTTCAAATTTTACACCCTTCTTCACCATTTTATTATAGATGGATGAAATAGATTTTGGTCTGCCATACACATCTACATTCATTCCGCTTTCATTAAATACTTCTTTAATGGGCTTAATAAATTCGTTGATGTATTTAGTTCTTTTACTTTTTGATTCGGCTAATTTTTTTGCAATATCCCGATAAATTTCGGGCTGCATAAATTTCAAACTCAAATCTTCTAATTCGCCCTTAATGTTGTAAAGCCCCAAGCGGTGAGCAATTGGCGCATACAAATAATTTGTTTCGCTGGCTATTTTCATTTGCTTTGGTCGTGCCATGCTATCCAGTGTTCGCATGTTATGCAGTCTATCAGCTATTTTTATTAAAATCACTCTCACATCTTCCGCCATTGCAATTAATACTTTTCTAAAATTTTCGGCCTGTGCTCCAGTGCTTACATCAAACACACCTTTAATTTTTGTAAGCCCATCAATTATTTGAGCCACAGGTTTGCCAAATTCACGTTGTATATCTTCTAAAGTTAATTCAGTATCTTCCACTACATCGTGCAATAGCGCACAAATAACGGCAGTTGAGCCCAAGCCAATTTCGCCAGCTACAATTTGAGCCACTGCAATTGGGTGTAAAATATAAGGCTCACCACTTTTTCGGCGCATATCTTTGTGGGCATCAGCAGCCATATCAAACGCAAGCCTAATCTGCTTTTTATCGCCTTTATTCAAATTTCCTTTTAACGATTTCAATAAATTTCGATACTCTTTTACGATTCGTTGTTTTTCAAAATCTTCGGCAGTATTTGTTGTTTCGTTCATTTTTTATTTTTTGTTTCGAAAAATATTTTACTTTTGTAGTCCTAAAAAAATGCAGGTGTGGCGTAATGGCAGCCGCGTCAGACTTAGGATCTGATTTCGAAAGGAGTGGGGGTTCGAGTCCCTTCACCTGCACAAAACGGGATTTTTCAATATGTTTTGGAAAATCCCGTTTTTATTTTTTGCAAATATATTGATATCTAATTTTTAAAACTTAACTTTTCTATTTCTTCCTCCCAATTCATAATTCCACTTTTTTGTTTCAAAATGTTTATTTTTTGAATAGTATTTTGAATGAATTTTTTATGAACATCCGAATTTTCATTTCGTGGCTTATGATTTACAGCTGCATTGATTTTATAAATTTCGTGCATCAAATCAATGGTTTCTTTTTGCATCATCATACTACACATTTTTTCCCAAACATATTGCGAAGCCTGATGATTGGGATGTAACATATCTTCAGCAAAAAAGCGATAATCACGAAGTTCGTCCATTACAATTTCATAAGCAGGAAAGTAAAAACAATCATTTCTATCTTTCATTAATTTATCAATAGCCACAAATAAATTGGCTTTGCTTAAATTATTTTCAAAAAAACCAAATGCTAAATATCGAACGGGGCTAATGGTTAAAATGATTTTCACTGTATTATTTATCGTCTTTATAGCATTCAAGCAGTTATTAATTTGTTCAACTATTTCATCGCTGCTTAAAAACCTGAAATCAAATTCGGAACCCGAAATTTTATGACAATTAGAAACTATTCTTCCATCTGCCTTCCAATGAAATACATGGCTTGTACCGAACGTGATAAATAAATAATCTGCTTGTTTTAAATGTTCTAAATTTTGTTTCAATGAATTATTTATTTCAACTAATAATTCTTCTTTATTTGGCTTCGAAAAATCGGAATGATGCTGCCAACAATGATATAATTCATCTCTATAAATTATATCATCATCAGTGAAAAATTTTGAGTGAATAATTCTATCAATACCTTGTGCAATAGAGGCTGGATTGTATTGTTGTCCAAATGGATTAATTTGAATATTAAATTTATTTTCTAAAAATTTCTTTCCAATGTTTTCAGAAAAACACGAACCAATTGTGAAAATTTTATCCTGATGATGGATGCTGAAAGGGTAGGAGTTGGGCTTAACAGAGGTTGTAAATTCCATTTATTTTATTTGATAAAAAAAGCCGCTTCAAAATTTTAGAAGCGGCTTTTTTAAAGTTGATATTTTATTTATCGTCACCATTATAAGGGTGTAAAACAGCAAATGTTTCTGATGCTTTCAACACTTTTTCTTTTGATAAATCCATGTATTGTGTATTTGAATTTACCGAGTGTTTATCCATTTCTCTTGGTCCTTCAATTATCCAATCTTTCAATTCTTTTTTGTCAAATCTACATTCGTTGCAAATAAAATTTTCTACTTCGCCCCATTTATCTTTTCGTGCAGTTACTCTTAAAATATCATTGCCAGCCATCCATAAAGCCACGTTGCCATTGCATTTTTCATGTTTGCAATCACGATGAGCATTATAAGGTTTAGTATTCCAAACTCTACTTTTAAATCGAAAAGTTTTATCGGTTAATGCGCCAACTGGGCAAACATCAATCACATTCCCACTAAAATCGTTATCAATTACGTTGTGAATAAAAGTAGAAATTTCGGCATGGTCGCCTCTGTTTACCACACCATGAACTCTGCCATCTGTAATTTCATCAGCTGTAAAAACACAGCGGTAGCAAAGGATGCAGCGATTCATGTGCAACTTTATTTTGTCGCCAATATTTTCCATTTCAAAAGTTCGGCGGTCAAATTCATAACGAGTTTTTTGAGCGCCATGTTCGTAGCCCAAATCTTGCAAATGACATTCACCAGCTTGGTCGCAAACTGGGCAGTCCAACGGATGATTTATCAACAACATTTCTACTACACCTTTTCTAGCTTCTTGCACTTGTGGCGATAATTTATTCATCACTTCCATGCCATCCATCACAGTCGTTCGACAACTTGCAACCAGCTTTGGCATTGGTCTTGGGTCTTTTTCGCTGCCTTTGGTTACTTGCACCAAACAAGTGCGGCATTTGCCACCACTCTCTTTAAGCTTGCTGTAATAACACATCGCAGGCGGTACATTTTGCATCGTTTCAGGATGTTGTTCGCCCATCATTCGTGCTGCGTTTAAAATTGTTGTTCCGTCCGGAACTTCCATTAAATGTCCGTCAATTGTAACTTTTGCCATTGAAACTTGTATATTAATAAAGTGCTACAAAAATGCAAAAAAACCTGAAATGAATGTAGTTTTAATTTAAAAACTTTTGATACCTATTGTTTACCCAATTAATTGTATCTCTAAATCATTTCCATATAAGTCTAACATAACTAACAATTATTTTAACCACTACTTATACTTTTTCAACGTTGAAATTGTTCGGATGTAATAATTCAAAACCCAAACCAAGCCAATCAAAAACAAGAAAAATTCACCCCATGTTTGATAGTCGGAAAATGAAAGTGGTTGATTATTTTCAACTACTTCTATTGGTCGTTCAAATGGTTTGGAGTTGTCTTCAGTAGCTTGTTTTAAAGTTTCATCTTTAATGTAGGCTACAATATTTTTGATGTCGTTGTCTTTCAAATCAGCATGGTCGGGCATCACAGTTTGATTATTTTCGTTGAATAATTTTACAGCATCCGCATCGCCATTTTTTATCAGTGTTTGCGAACTATGCACGAATTTAATTAGCCAATCTTCGCTGTGTCGTTTATCCACATCTTTCAAAGCCGGACCCACTAATTTATCTTGAATGCTGTGGCAAGCCGTGCATCTGCTTTTGAAAATTGTTTTACCATTTTCAATTTCATTTTGAGCCAATAAATTTGAAGTTGTAAAAATTAAGAGAAGAAAAAAATATCGTTTCATGTTGTTACAAAAGTTTTTTGATGTCAATAATTAATTGTTGAATTGCCGCTTCATCAGTGCCATCATAATAGCCACGGATAAATCCTTTTTTATCAATCAGCACTAAATTTTGCGAATGAATAAAATCATTTTCGCCACCATCGCCATCGGTAGCTACCAAGCTCAAACCCTTTCGTGCAAAGCGATACAATGATTTTTTATCGCCTGTTAAAAATTGCCACTGCAAATTATTTGCTTGATAATTTTTAGAGTAAAATTTTAATTGTGTTGCCGAATCTCTTTCTGGGTCGCAGCTAAAAGAAATTATTTTCACTTCATCATTTTGCAAAAATGTTTGTTGAACCGTTTGCAAATGATTGCTCATTTTTGGGCAAATAGTTCCGCAATTGGTAAAGAAAAAATTTGCTACCCAAATTTTATTTTTCACAAAATTTTCATTTACCATTTTTCCATCTTGATTTAAAAATGAAAATGCTGGAACAGTAGGAATATGGCTGCTTTCAGCCGATGAAAAAGTAGTTTCCATTTTTCCGCCACCATAATAAGGTAATTGCGATTCGTGTTTTTTTATCCAACTAAATGCAACAAAAAAACTGAATGAAAACAACACCACCATCGTAAAAAACAAAACTACACTTCGTTGATTTTTCATTTTCAGAAATTTATTTTGAAATGCTCACAGGCACTGGATTATCAGGTGTATAGGGCATTGCGCCTTTGCCCGTGTATTTAAAAACATCCATTAATGCAGGCACATAAGCCAACACAATTACAATTGCCATCACTACCAACCAAGGCTTGAATGATTGCAAAAGTGCAATTGGTTTTTCTTCGTGCAATGGCTCGGCAACAGGAAATTCAATCACCACTTCTTTCACTTTTTTACTCATCAATGTGGCAACGATGGAAATGAAATACAACACAAAAGCAACTGTCATGATAATGCCGCCAAACAGCGCCAATTGTGTGGTTGGCACCCAATCGGGGCGAAATAATTTGCTGGCAGGATTCAAATAAGTCATGCCCAAATCTGTTCTTCGTGGTTCGCCCATTAAGCCGCCCCACATCAATCCAAAAGAAAAAGTACAGATGCCGATTGTCCATAAATACGGCGTCATGGTGTAAAAATTTTTGAACTTAATTTCTTTGCCTGTGATGTTTGCAACGATGTACAAACTCATGCCGATGATAGCCAGAAACACAGGTCCAGCAACGGTCATGTGAAAATGTCCAGGCATCCAAGCGGTGTTGTGAACCATCGCATTTAAAGCGTAAGATGAATTTACAATGCCTGTGATTCCTCCGAAAATAAAAAGTATCATGCCGCAAATCAAATAACCAAACAGTCCATTTTCTTTATCGAAATAAGGTAATTTGAACATCCATTGAAACCATCCTCTTGCGCCATTTTGCCAAGCACCATATTCCAGCGAAGCCGCTATGGTAAAGGCTGTGATGAAACTTGGTAAGGCTACACCAAAAGTTAAAATGCTTTGAAATAATTTTGTAGAAGGCGAAAATGCTGGCTCTGAAAATTGATGATGCACACCAACAGGAATAGACAAAATCAGAAAAAGAAAGAAAGCTAATCGTCCTGCATTTTCGCTGTAAAGCTTGCCACCAGCTAGTTTTGGCAACATGGTGTAGAACATCACATACGATGGCAGCAACCAAAAATAAACCAACGCATGACCAAAAAACCAAAACAACATTCGGCTCAAAGGCACATTAATAGTAGCTTTCAAGCCCATCGACCAAGGCAACAGCAAAACTAAAATTTCATACGCCACAGCCAAAGTGCAAACAAACCACACCGAAAAATTTACTAATGTTCCTAAAATTGCTAACGGAATTTGTGCTTCAGGATTTTCTTTTCGCCAACTTTTATACACAAAAATCCAATCGAAAAATGCAACCCAACTTCCCACCACCAACAATGCTGCACCGAGATAAAAAAATGGATGTGCTTTTAGTGGCGGATAAAAAGTGTACAACACACTTGCTTTGCCCGAAAGCATTGCCCATGCTGCCATTACAGTGCCTATTATCATCAACCACATCGATAATTTTGCGGCATTTTTGTTGGGTTCTTTTTTTAAAAAAAACGCCATGCAAGCATGACCAAATGCCACTGCAAAAAATGTAGTCAACACCACTGCATTGATGACGCCATGCAAGGTTAATCCTTGATAATAATCTAAATGAAATTCTTTTTGCGAATGAATTAATCCAGCTCTGTAAATCACCTGCATTAAACCATGATAAATGCCGATGAGCAATAAAAAAGTAGGCAATAATAATTCTACTAACAAAATATTTTTTAACGATTTACTGATTTGCATAAATTAGTTTTTAGGTTTTGTTTTATAATTCACAATGATTTCTGCTTGCATGTTTTGATGCCCTGTGCCACAATATTCGTGGCATACAATTTTGTAAACTCCGGGCTTATCAAAATGCACCGTTTGTTTGTTGATAGCACCCGGCACAGCCATCATATTCAAGGCTTTGCTGTTGATGTGAAAGCCATGCACCACATCGTTTGAGGTGAGATAAAAATCAACATCGCTGCCAACAGGAATGTACATTTCACTCGGTTCAAAACTCCACATTTTTGCCACCATAAATGCTTCGTAAGTAGTGCTATCAATTTGTTTCAAATGTGGTTTTGAGAAGGCCGTATTGTACGGAATGCAAGCTGGCACATCCATATTTTTTTTGCCCATAGCAATCATTAACGAAATCAGAAATGCAGACAGGACAAGGGCTGTGAAACCAATAATTTTTATTTCAAGTTTATCCATTGGGTTAAATTTTTTGAAGCATGATGAAATAAATGACAAACCAAAGCACAGCGCATAGCACTAATAATGTGGCAAAAAATGCGATAGCTCCTTTCGGAAAAAATTGTTCGTTGCTTAAATTTTGTTGCATAATTTTTATGTTTTTACTAAAGTTGTTTGCAATTTTGAAAGTGAAATCAATTCGTTGCTCTGTAAGCATTTGCAGCCATTTAATTTGTCTTCAACTAATTTTTTCCAATCATTTTTTTGTTGAAAAAAATCAGTTTTGAAAATTGAAATCAATTTTTCAATTTCATTTTTATCAAAATTTTCATCGCTTGTTTTTAATCCTAATTCGATATTTTCAATCAGCTGAAACAGCTTATTTTCCTTGCTTTTGGTGAGTTCGAGTAATTCTAAAATGTTTGGAACTGTTTTGTTTTTGTCTAATTTTTTTTGCTCGAAAATTTTTATAACAGATGGAAAAACTAATTTCGATTCATACATTTCCAACGATTGAAATTCATTTCGCAGCTGAATAAAAGCACCAAAAAGTTGATTGTTTTTTTCATTTCCATTCTCATTAAAAACAAAAGAAGCATCTACAACAATAAACTGAAATTGTATAGTAGAATAAAGCCCAGCAAGCATTTGCTGAATTTCTGTTTTTAAGGTTGATGAAGTTGCACACATTTTGTTTCGCTGTTTTTGCGATACAAAAGTGAGTTGATTAAGGGCGGTAAAAAATGAAATTGGTTAGTTGAAGAAATGATTTACATCATATTTTCAATCATTCAAGTTGGCGGTTTTTATCAATTTTTGCAGATTGATAATTTTTATTTTCTTGCCCGAAAGTTCAATTATTTTATCTTGATTAAACTCGGAAAGCAAGCGGATGGCGGTTTCGGTGGCTGTGCCTACATAATCGGCAATTTCTTCACGAGATAAAGAAACATTGATAGTTTGCTCATCATCCATCAAACCATAAGTGGCTTTTAAAAATAAAAGTGCTTCGGCAACTCGTTCACGAACATTTTTTTGCGAAAGCGAAACGATATGTTCTTCGGCAGTTTTTAAATCGCTGCTGATTTTTTTCACCATTTCGAAAAGTAGTTTGTGATTATTTTCGATAGACTGTTGAAAATATTTTTTGTCGATAATGCAAATCGAACAATCCTCCAAAGCCACAGCCGAACAGTGATAGCGTTCGTTGGCAAGTAAAGCCCGATAGCCTAAAACATCGCCTGATTTTGCTAATCGCAAAATTTGTTCTTTGCCATCAAACCCCAAAGTGCTTAATTTTATTTTGCCCAAATTGACACAATACAAACCATTGGGCATGGCATTTTCGTTAAAAATTATTTGCCCTTTTTTGTAGGATGAACAAGATTTATTTTGATTTAATTCAGCCACTTGCTCGTTATCCAACACATTAAAAACCGAGTGTGTTCGGGCATTACAGAATTGGCAAGTTTGTGAATCGTGGTGCATTAATTATGCGTTTGTAGGTACAGTGAAAATATTCTTCCTCAATCCATAATTTTTTTCCATTGCTTCTTTTGGATGTGTTACATGCCATTCAAATTCTTCACGGAAATGTCGAATAGCTGCTGCAACAGGCCATGCGGCTGCATCGCCAAGCGGACAAATCGTGTTGCCTTCAATTTTTCGTTGAATATCCCACAACAAATCAATGTCTTCAATTTTTCCATTTCCATTATCTAAGCGATGTAAAACCTTTTCCATCCAGCCAGTTCCTTCGCGGCATGGGCTGCATTGTCCGCAACTTTCATGACGATAAAAACGTGTGAAATTGTATGTATTTTCAACAATACATTGGTCTTCATCATACACAATAAATCCACCTGAACCAATCATCGAACCAGTTGCAAAACCACCATCACTCATGCTTTCATAACTCATCAATCGAGTTTCGCCTTTGGCAGTTTTGAATAATAAATCGTGTGGTAAAATCGGAACTGATGAACCACCGGGCACACAAGCTTTTAATTTTTTTCCATTTTTTATTCCACCACAATATTCATCACTCATCACAAAATCTTCTACCGAAATTCCTAATTCAATTTCGTAAACACCAGGTTTATTAATATTTCCAGAGGCAGAAATCAATTTTGTGCCAGTGCTTTTTTCTGTTCCAATTTTTGCATATTCACTTCCACCTAAATTAATTATTGGAACAACGGCTGTCAAAGATTCTACATTATTTACTACCGTTGGGCAACCATACAAACCTTTCACAGCAGGGAAAGGCGGCTTCATTCGTGGGTTTCCACGTTTACCTTCTAATGATTCTAACAACGCAGTTTCTTCGCCACAGATGTATGCACCTGCGCCACGATGCACATAAATTTCCAAGTCGAAACCTTTGCCCAAAATATCTTTACCGATAAAACCGTTTGCTTTAGCTTCAGCGATGGTGCGTTCTAAAATTTTTGCAATCCAAGCATACTCACCTCGAATGTAGATGTAGCAAGTATTTGCACCTAATGCGTAAGATGAAATAATCAAACCTTCGATGAAAATGTGTGGCACTTTTTCCATCAAAAATCTATCTTTAAAAGTTCCAGGTTCGCTTTCATCAGCGTTGCAAACCAAGTAACGAGGCACACCTTCGGGCTTTGCTAAAAAGCTCCATTTCATGCCCATCGGGAAACCTGCGCCACCTCTGCCTTTCAAGCCCGATTTTTTTACTTCTTCCGTAACTTCATCTGGCGTCATGGTCTTCAAAGCCTTTTCAGCAGCCTGATAGCCGCCTTCTTTGCGATACACTTCAAATGTTTTGATGCCTGCAATGTGCGCTTTGTCTATTAATAATTTTCTGCTCATTTTTTATTTTAGTAAATAAGTCAAGTGTTTGTACCAATCTGTTTCAACCATTTCTTTTATTTCCGCTTTATCCATTCCTACTTTTTGAATCATGTCAATTGCACTTTCTTTGAGGTTTGGTAAATTTGTTTTGATGGCTGAAAAAATAATTTTAGAATCAACTCCAGTATAATCGTGTGCCAAAACATTTCTAAAGTCAACAATATTTTTCCAATCAATTTTTGGATAACATGCTTTCAAATTCGGTTCAATTTTTTTCGATTCTTCGCCAATCACCAGCATCAAATTGTAGCAAGCATTAAAATTCATCTGATTATTTTTCTCGAAAAAATCAAGTTCATCTTTGCAGTCGTTTGAATAAATAAAAATCTTTTCAATGCACTCCAAAATCGTAAAAATGTAAACCAAATTTTTTCTGCTAAACATAGATAAATGAAGGCTCTGCGTCTTTTTTAATAAATGGATTCATATTTTTAATGTTCACCAAATCGATTTTTGTGTTAGCAAATTTTGATTCAAAAAAATCGTTCAACTGAATGATTTTTGAAAAATCCAATTTCTTATTTTCTTCCATTTCAAATACCAAATCAATGTCGCTTTTTTCAGTTTGCAAATCTTTTGCATAACTGCCAAACAAACCAATCCGTTTCAAACCAAACTCGTCGTAAAGTTTTTGTTTGTTGTTGATTAATGTTTGTATGATTTCTGTTTTTGTCATTCAATTTTTAATTCAACGCCACCGCTATTTTTCTATGCTCATCAATGATTGCATCAATTTTTTCAGCAGTTAAATGTTCACGAAAATGTTCGCCCAACTGCATCATTGGCGCATATCCGCAAGCACCTAAGCACTCTACACGTTTCCATGAAAATAAGCCATCAGCAGTTACTTCGCCTTCTTTCACACCCAATTTTTTCTCAGCGTATTTAATCACATCTTTCACACCTTGAATATTGCAAGGACCAGTTTGACAAAATTCAAAAACATATTTTCCAACAGGTTTCAAATTATACATGCTGTAAAATGAAGCTACTTCGTACACTTCAATTTTTGTGATTTTCAATAATTCAGCCACCGCATCCATCGCTTCAACACTCAACCAGCCGCCGTTTGCATCTTGTGCAATGTGTAAGATTGGCAACAATGCCGATTTGCTTCTATCTGCTGGATAACGAGTAATTATTTCGTTTGCTTTTTGTAAATCTTGTTCTGTGAATTTCATCTTTTAATATTTTTCACACAAAGGCACAAAGGCACAAAGTGTTTTTTATTTTCAAATTTTCAAATCAACTCATGCTCAAATTAATTATGCATCCAATTCCCCAGCAATCACATTCATACTACTCATTGTTAAAATGGCATCACTCAACAAACCATCTTTAATCATTTCGGGATAGGCTTGGTAATAAATAAAACTTGGTCGGCGGAAATGCAAACGGTATGGGCTTCTGCCGCCATCGCTCACCAAATAAAATCCTAATTCGCCATTGCCACCTTCCACACTATGATACACTTCCCCAGCAGGAATTTCGCTTTCGCCCATCACAATTTTAAAGTGATAAATCAACGCTTCCATGTTGTTGTAAACTTCCTGTTTTTCGGGTAAATAAAATGCTGGCACATCGGCATGAAAGCCGCCTTCCTTCGGCATTTTATCAATCGCTTGCTGAATGATTCGTAATGACTGGCGAATCTCTTCTTGGCGCACAATAAATCTATCGTAAGTATCGCCTTTTGTGCCAACTGGTACATCAAATTCAAAATCCTGATAACTGCTGTATGGCGATGTAACACGAACATCGTAATCAACACCAGCAGCACGAAGATTTGGACCTGTAAAGCCATAATTCAAAGCACGTTCAGCACTGATTGGACCTGCACCTTTGCATCTATCCATAAAGATTCTGTTTCGTGTTAAAAGCGAATCAAACTCATTAAATTTCTTTGGAAAATCTTTCATGAATCTGTCAATCTTTTGCCAAGCAGCATCTGTAAAATCGCGTTCCATTCCGCCAATTCTACCAATGTTTGTTGTTAAACGACTGCCGCAAACTTCTTCAAATATTTCGTAAATGAATTCACGTTCTTGAAACATGTAAGTGAAGCCAGTCAAAGCTCCTGTGTCCACACCAATCACCGAATTACAAACCAAATGGTCGGCAATTCGTGATAATTCCATGATGATTACACGAAGATATTCAACCCGTTTTGGCAACGTAATTCCGGCTAATTTTTCAACCGTCATGTGCCAACCCATATTGTTGATAGGTGATGAACAGTAATTTAATCTATCCGTAATTGGAGTGATTTGATAAAATGGTCGGCGTTCAGCCAACTTCTCAAATGCACGGTGGATATAGCCTACAGTCTGCTCGGCACTTTTTACAATCTCCCCATCAATCTCCAAAATATTTTGGAAAATGCCATGCGTTGCAGGATGCGTAGGACCCAAATTTAACGTTTGGGTTCTTTCTTCTATTTCGTCTACAAGTTGTATGTGTTTACTCATTTTTTATTTTTTTTCTCACAAAGACGCAAAGGCACAAAGTGATTTTCATTAGCAAATTAGCATATTATCACATAATCACATTTTTGTATTTATCACCGCTTCATTATTTTGCATTCTTCCAAAAAATCTATCTTCTTTATCTTTTCTGAATGGGTCTTCCAATGGAAACTCTTTTCGCATCGGATACACAGTCATTTCATCCATGTTCAAAATTCGTTTTAAATTTGGATGACCTTCAAAAATAATTCCGTAAAAATCAAAGGTTTCTCTTTCCATCCAATTAGCCGCAGAATATAGATTGGTGGCGGTTTTAATGTTCGGATTTTCAATCGGCATAAAACATTTCAATCGCAAGCGAACATTATTATTCATGTTGTGCAAATGATAAACCACACCCAATTCAGCGCCTTTATTATCAGGATAATGAACGCCACATAAATCAGTTAAGAATTTAAAATTCAACGCTTCATCATTATACAAAAAATGCAACACAGGCATAATTTGCTCTTTGTTCAATGTAACCGAAAGCATGCCATACGATTCACTTTCAGCGATTATCGCATCTGCAAAATTTTCTTTCAGCTTGTTTAATATTTCTTCGTTTGTCATTCGTTTTATTTTTTCACACAAAGCGCAAAGGCACTAAGTATTTTAGATTTTTTTCGCTTGCGAAAAACTATGTTTACTTTGAATTTCAATCTTGTATTTCTATGAATTCTATGTTGCTAATGTGGTTAATGTGTTTTTTATTTTTCAATTAGCGTATCATCACATTATCAAATTACTAAACCGCCATGTTATATCTCTTCAACATTTCTTTGTATTCATCGCTGTCTCTTCTTCTAACACTTTCTGTTCCTACTAATTCTTGAATTTTCATAAAACCATCCAAAATAGCTTCTGGTCGTGGTGGACAGCCCGGCACATACACATCAACAGGAATCACTTCATCAATGCCTTGCATTACTGAATAAGTATCAAAAATGCCACCGCTTGATGCACAAGCTCCAACAGCAATTACCCAACGTGGTTCAGCCATTTGCTCATAAACTTGTCGTAAAACAGGTCCCATTTTTTTTGAAATAGTTCCCATCACCATCAACAAATCACACTGACGAGGGGAGAAGCCTAAGCGTTCTGCACCGAATCTTGCTAAGTCATAATTGCTTGCCATCGTAGCCATAAACTCAATACCACAGCAGCTTGTAGCAAATGGTAATGGCCAGATAGAATTTTTTCGAGCCAAGCCAACAACAGCATCTAATTGCGTTGCAAAAAATCCTGGCGCTTCAAATCCTGCTGGTGCTTTATCTATTTTTATGTTCGACATTGGTTATTCGTTATTGAGTTATTTAGTTATTGGGATTTTAAATTATCACATTAGCACATTGTTTATTGTTCCCAATCCAATGCGCCTTTTTTAATGATATAAATAAATCCGCAAAGAAAAAATGCGATGAAAATTAATACTGCCATCAAACCTTCCCAACCCAAGCCTTTGTAATTAACGGCATACGGGTAAAAGAAAATTACTTCTACATCAAACAACACAAACAAAATGGCTGTTAAAAAATACTTGATGCTAATGGGCTGACGAGCATTATCTACAATTGGTAAACCGCATTCAAAATTGTCGTTGTGCTTGCTGCCTAAACGTTTTGTGCCAATGAAATGGGTTAACACCATAACCACTGTAACAAAGCCTGCCGCACAGGCAAACAATAAAAGAATGGGTAAAAAATCTGATGGAATACTATTCATTTTTTTGATTAAAAATTTAGAACAAAAGTAGTGTTCAAACTATGATTTTCCAAATAGAATTAATTATTTGACTTTAAAATTAAATGACACATTTTAAACAACATTCTTGCGCCAACATTTGCATCCCATTCATCTTTACCAGGTGCTACTTCATTTAAATCAAATCCTATTATTTTTTTCTTTTTAACGATGATGGTTTCCATTAAATAAACGGCTTGTTCAAACTCTAATCCGCCAGCTACAGGCGTTCCAGTGTTGGGGCAAAGTTTTGGGTCTAAGCCATCAATATCAAAACTGATGTACACTTTTTCAGGTAATGCATCAACCATTTTTTCGCAAATTGATTTCCACGATTTGCCTTCATATAATTCATGCTTTATATTCTTATCAAAAAAAGTATATACTCTTTTTTTATTGGTTTGAATAAAATTGAATTCTTCTTCGCAATAATCTCTAATTCCAACTTGAACTAATTTACTAATGTTTGGAATTTGTAAGGCATTATACATAATTGATGCATGGCTAAACGAAAAGCCTTCATAAGCATTTCTTAAATCGCAATGTGCATCAATTTGCAAAATTCCAAATTCTTTATGGCGTTTTGCTAATGCTGTTAAAAATCCTAAAGGTGTGCTATGGTCGCCACCTACAAGTCCTACTAATTTATTTTCGTCTAATAATTTTGAAGTTGTTTTTTCAACTTCATTTATCATTTCAACACAAACAGCATTTACTTTTTTTGTAGTATTTTCATTTGTTTTTCCATTTTGCAAATCATCAATATATTGTTCAACTAAACCACGATGAGCTTTGCTTTTTTTTGCTAATGCTTTATTTTCATCCAACATAAAAAT
>JBEEMV010000092.1:0-9006 GCA_041192505.1 Bacteroidota bacterium | reverse complement strand
TATAAATTGTAAGCTACGAGTGTTTACAAAAGAGCTATTAGAACTGCCAAGATTAGAAAGGTTAATTTTAAAGAATAACAATATTGAGCAGTTTCCATGCGACTTTGCAGATAATTATGTGTTAAAAGAATTGAATTTAAAATACAATAAAATAAAAATTATACCCGATTGTGTTCAGCGTATTTATCAACTTCAATCTTTGTATTTAACTAATAATCCCGTTGAAGAATTTAGAGGTGTGTGGGCAAATCAAAGAGCATTTAAAAATCTGAAAACCTTATCAATGGCAGCTTGTGGCTTACATCATGTGCCCATTAATTTAACAAGCAATTTAACTTATCTCGATTTATCAAGCAACGATATTAAAGATATTGGCTTAGAAGATGTGCAACATATTCAAAAACTTACTTACTTAAGTGTTGAAAATAATCCGCTTTCATTTATCGATGAAGCCATGTTTGACATTAGGCATTTAGGCTTATTACAAATTGATAGAAACGAAACTATTATTGATTTACTTTCTTTATCAAGTCGTGTATGTATATCCTACACCAGCCAAAAAATTGATAATAGAGTGGATGATATAAAATCGTGTGGTAAAAAATCGGGATTGATAAATGTATATTTATACGAACCACAAACCAAAATAAATATTCCCAAATAATGCTGCCCGAATATCAATCCATTTTAAAATTATCTATTTCGAAAAATGCAGAAAACAAGAAGTTTTTTGAACGCCTTAAAAAGCTTGTGCCACGTGATTTAGATAAAATTACAAACCAGTTGCACGATGAAGCTTTTGAAAAAATTGATTGTTTGCAATGCGCTAATTGTTGCAACACCACAGGCCCACTTTTAAAAGATAAAGACATTGATAGATTGGCTGATGAATTAAGATTAAAACCATCGCAGTTTACCGAAAAATATTTGCGCATTGATGAAGATTACGATTATGTTTTTAAACAAATGCCTTGTCCGTTTTTAGGCGCAGATAAATATTGTTCAGTGTATGATAGCCGCCCAGGGGCATGCCGTGATTATCCGCATACACAACAAAATAAAATTCATAATAAATTAAAAATAACTTATCTAAATAGTATGATTTGTCCAGCTGTGGCAATGGTTACCGAAGGATTAAAACAACATTATCAACCCAAATAAATGAATACTGAATTTGTAAAAAATATAGATGGCGATTGGACATTATTCTTAGATCGTGATGGTGTTTTAAATCATGATACGCCTGGTGATTATGTAAGAAACTGGAGTCAGTATAGATTTTTTGATACCACATTACCAGCTATGAAAAAACTGGCTGAAATATTTAGTTTAATTTTAATTATCACCAATCAACGTGGCGTAGGTATTGGCTTAATGTCAATAGATGATTTGAATGAAATTCATACCAATATGTTGGCCGAAATTGAAAAGCATGATGGCAGAATTGATAAAATATATTTTTGTACCGATACCAATAAAGAAACTAGCACACATCGCAAGCCTGCATCGGGTATGGGCTTACAGGCAAAAGCCGATTTTGATGAAATTGATTTTTCGAAATCAATAATGGTAGGTAATAATATTAGCGATATGCAATTTGGAAAAGGCTTAGGTATGTACACTATTTTTATAGATGATAGAAAAGAATACAATAATCAACCAACTACCGAAATGGATTTGATATTTGATAATCTACTTGAAATGGCTGTATATATTGAGTTGCAAGCAATTCAATAATTCTAATTCCATGTTTTAACTTAGTAAAGAAGAATCCCGAATTTTTGGGAGTGGTTCAATAAAATATTTGCGCTTAATTTTTTAACTAAACCCAATTTCATTTCCTAAATTTATGCGGTGAAAGAAACCCGATTTATAGAGCAAAATAAAGAAAAATGGAGTCAGTTTGAATCGCATTTAAAAGAACCCAATATTGATAGCGACGAATTGAAAAACATTTTTATTCAGGTAACCGATGATTTATCGTATGCCCGAACTTTCTATAATCACAGGTCGGTAAAGGTTTATTTAAATGCCTTATCACAAAAATTTTTCAGCCATATTTATAAAAACAGAAACAGTTTTTGGAAAACATTTAAAAACTTTTGGTTAGAAGATTTACCACAAATTTGCTATACCGAACGTAAAACAATTTTAGTGGCAACTATTGTTTTATCTATCAGTATTATCATCGGCGCATTTTCGGCAATTCATGATAAAACATTTGTAAACACCATACTGGGCAATAGTTATGTAAGCATGACCAAAGAAAATATTGCCAAAGGAAAGCCATTTAATGTGTATGCCGATCAAAACCAATTTGATATGTTTTTATCAATTGGCACCAATAATTTAAAAGCTTGTTTTGTTACTTTTATTTTTGGGTTGTTGTTTGGCATTGGTTCATTGGGTATGCTGTTGTATATGGGTATCGAGATTGGTGCATTTCATACTTTTTTTTATCAAGTTAGTAAGCAATTATTATTGGGTTCGTTACTTACCGTTTGGCTACATGGTACTATCGAAATTGGTAGTTTAATTATTTCAGCAGCCGCAGGTTTATCTTTATCTAGGGGTATGTTATTTCCAGGTACATTTAGCCGCTGGCAAGCCTTTCAGCTTTCGGGCAGGAGGGCCGTGAAAATGATTTTAGGCATTTTTCCGTTCATTATTATTGCTGCATTTATCGAATCTTTTATTACCCGATATGCCGATACACCAGCTTGGGCAAAATTAATTTTGATTATAGCGTCCCTAATTTTGATGATTGGTTATTTTGTTTGGTATCCCATTCGTAAAGCAAAAAAAGGTTTTTATAGTGGCATTAGCGATATACAATTACCCGATTCATCGGCTAATAAAATCAGCATTCCGCAAGGCATTCAAAGCAATAGCGATTCGTTAGGAAATACATTTTTATTATTTTCGAAAATCATAAAACCTTATTTTTTAGCAGCCAGTTTTATTTCGTTGGCTTGTACTTTATGGTTTATGTTTTATCATGTATTGCCACAGCATAATGGCGAAAATTATTTTTACGATTATTCATATTTTACCAATTTCGAATCGGCATTTGATATGTTTTTAAATTGGTCGAAATTTGGATTCATGCAAGCCCTATATTTACTAATATTGGCTTTTATGTTTGTGTTTATGAGTTATCATTTACAAAAAAAATGGGCAATTGCTTTGCCTTCATTCGGCACTTATTTTTTTCGAAAAATAATTTTTGTATTACCTGCTGTAATACTTGTAAATGTTGTATTATTAATTCCTTCGTGGTGGAAATTATTAGCCGTTGTAGTTGAATATCCATTGCTATTTATTTGGTGTTTTATTATTTGTTTTGAAGATGTAAAATTTGTTGAATCGTTTCAAACAGCATGGAAATATTATTGGGGAAGCATTGTGAAAAATATAGGATTGAATTTAATTATCGTATCGCTAATTGCCTCATTGTTTGCCATTTTGGGCAACCCATACACCAGCAATGTATTGTTTGGTTATTACAAAAATATTATTGAATGGAATATTAGTTTGGGCGAAGAATCGTTGAGCAAAATTTATTTTTCAACACAATTTTTTATTACCTGTTTTGTAGCATTGCTATCCATTAGTATTTGGTTTATTAGCAATGCTATGCAATATTTTAGTCTTCGTGAAATTCATAAAGCAATTGATTTAGAAAAACGTGTAAACGAAATTGGAACTACAAAATGAAATTGATTGCATTGTTAAAAATATTATTAAGCTTCTTCGAAAATTTACCATCCTTCTCTGAAGGAGAAGGTAGGATGAGGTTGCATAAAAAGAATTTCCGAAGAAGCCTATTCTATCAGCTTATAACCATAGCATTCATCATGCTTTTGGCTACATCGGTTTATGCAGCTAACGAAAAAAAATTAAACCATGATAAATGGGAAAAGCTGACTAAAGATTTAAGTTATCAAGATGATATTAAAAAAGTTCAGAAAGAAAAACAGCAGCGCAGTAATTCCAACAAAGAAGAAAATACATCAAAGCCAATCAACATTCCTAGTTTTAATTTAAGTGGGTTGGCGCAAATTATTTTAATTATTTTGGTAGTTATTTTGTTGGTGTATATCATTAGCAAGTTTGTTACAAAAGGCATTGCCACTAATCAATCTGTTGAATCATTGTATATTGATGCTGATACAGCCGAAGAAAAATTATTAGAAACAGATGTAGATTATTTATTGAATAAAGCAAAAAATGCAAAAGATTGGCGGCTTGCGTTGCGCATTTATTATTTAAAAATGTTGAAGACATTGCATGAATTTAATTACATAGAATGGCAAAAACAAAAAACCAATTATCAATATAATATTGAATTAAAAAACTGGCATGCATTAGCCGATTGGAAAAACATTACGCATCATTATGAACGCAGTTGGTATGGCGAAAAATACATCAACGAAGTTGAATTTAGTGAACAAGAAAACAAGTTGATACAAATGCTTCAACAGATTAAAACCCAACAACCATCAACACTTAACTAATGCAAAAAAGTAATCTGAATGCTTTGTTGGTATTTGTTGTATTAGGCATTTTTGCTTACCTAATTTGGTTGTTTTATTACAATGTTTCGCCCACTTATAAATGGAATGAAACATTGAAAAAAGATAATACCGAACCTTATGGGTTAAGTGTATTTTATGAATTATTAAAGGATAGCCGTAGCGAAAAAGATTTTGTGGTAATGGATACCAGCATCAATGAATTAAAAAAGTTGATGAAAAAAAATTCAACAAATATGAATTATATTTTGGCTGGAAACACTGCTGATGGCTTTGATGATAGCAGTGCAACTATATTAAAACAATTTGTAGAGAAAGGAAACAATGCATTTATTATTTTAAAATCATTTCCATATTCATTAAATACGAAACTGAAAATAGGGAAATTCAGAATCAGTTATTGGGTTGAAAATGTAACGCCAGTTAATGATTCAGTAACTCAGTTCGAAGTATCAACTGATTCAGCAAAAACAATTAAATATATTGATACCTCATTTAATATTGCCTTACAACAAGATTATAAAGACACAATTATTGATTCGTTTGTAATTGTAAATAAGGATACTACCGAAAGATATTTAATTCATAAGGAATACTATTTTTCGAATTTTTATTATACCAACCCAGCCCACGAAGCCCAACTGAACTATGCTGCAGCCAATTTGAAAGAAATGAAAAATTGGAGCTATGATTATTTTGATGCTATTGATTTTAAAGAATATAATTGGGGATATTTAGAAACGCCGAATTTTTCGGATTCCATAACTTATGATTCGTTGGGTGTATTGAATGATAGTTTTTGCAGTTTTATAAAAATAAAATGTGGCAAAGGCAATATTTTTATTCATGCTATTCCTATGGCGTTTACCAATTATCAACTTACCGAAGAACGCAAGTTTGATTATGTAAATAATTTTTGTAGTTATTTTAATTCGGGCAAAATAATTTGGGATGAAGCAAGCCTGCATCAAAAACAAAATAACAACAATGAAAACAGCGAACCACATGCTACACCATTGCAATATATATTTGCTAACAAAAGTTTGAAATGGGCTTGGTACACAGCTTTGTTGGGTGTTTTATTGTATTTGATATTTCATATTAAACGTCAATTGCCAACTATATCTATCAAATTGCCAAAGCAAAACACATCATTAGAGTATGTTAAAAATATTAGTTTTTTATATTTCGGAAAAAAATCACATCAAAATATTGCTATGAAAAAATGGAAATTATTTTCTAATTTTTTACAACATCGCTATGGTGAAAAAGCCGACAATATTAATGATGAATGGATAGAAAGATTGGCGCAAAAATCGGGCGTTGATACAAATGAAATTGCAAAATTAGTTGCTGCATCGCATAAAAATTTATTAGTGGCAAGCTACGAAGCCAAAGATTTAATTGAACTACATCAGCATTTGCAATTCTTCTACGAGCATTGTAAATAATTTATTTATCGCCCACTTTTTCATTAATTGATTTAAATGCTAAAATGGTATCTAACAAATGAGGATTTTGTTTATGAATTAAAAGCGAATTTAAAATTTCTGTACCTTCAATTACAGCTATTCCATCTTCCTTTAAAATTGAACCATCGTTATATTTCCAAAACCAAAAATCAAACTTTCGCTTTCTTGCTAATTGCCTATCGTCAATGCTATCGCATACATATACTGCCACATTTTCGATACTCAAAAAAAATAATTTAAAAATTTCAACTATGGTTATTCCTATGCGATCATCCTGAATAGTGATATCTAAATTCCCTTCGGTTATATCAATATTAAAACTGTAAATATTTTTAGCAATAGGGGGGTAATCCAAAAACATTGAACTGTAATCAATAAAGTAAATGGAATACAATAAACCCTGTTCAATGGTAAACTGAAAAGTAAAATTATCTATTGCTTTGTAAGGATAGGATATCAAGAAATTTGTATTTATCTTTTAAGTCAGATAGTTTGCCACCTTTCTTCAAAAATGCAGAGATAAACTTTTTATCGGCTAACATTTTTTTGAAAATTTCAGCTCCTTTCGAATTAGTATGTGATACTTTGTTTTCCATTGGTTAGCAAAAATAGAATAAAATTTCGGTCTAGCCAAAATCAATTTTATCCAATAATAAAAACCGCTGGGCGTTTATTCAAATCGGGTATATTATTTTTCCAATCTGCTATTTTTTTTGTTTGAATAAATTCGGATGCCAGTGTTATATCTGCTGCAATACACAGCAAAGTATTAGGCATACAAAATGAAATTAAATCTTGCAATAGTTGATTGTTTCGGTAAGGCGTTTCGATAAAAATTTGTGGTTGATTTTCTTTAGTTGCCAATAATTCTAAATGCTTTATTTTTTTATTTCTTTCCTGTTTATCAATGGGCAAATAGCCCGTAAATGCAAATGATTGCCCATTCATACCACTTGCCATTAATGCCATTAATACAGAACTTGGGCCAACCAACGGAATTACTTTTATATTTTTTTGATGAGCCAGTTTTACTAATGCAGCACCAGGATCAGCAATGGCTGGCACACCAGCTTCGCTAATGATACCACAAGTTTTGGTAGTAGCTATTTTTAAAAATTGTTGTAATTCATCAGGTGTTGAATCTTTGGTAAGCACATGCCATTCAAAATTATCAATTTTTTTTTTAACCGAAATTGCTTTTAAAAAATGCCGAGTAGTTTTTAAATTTTCTGAAAATATTACTTCGCAATTTTCTAACACATTTTTAATTTGTGCTGGAAGTATTGCTGTATCAGCATTGCCAAGATGTGTTGGTATTAAATAAATCATGCCCTAAAATTATTTAGTAAAAATAGAATTGAATTTGGTAAAATAAAAAAATCCAAAACTCATGTTGTAAGTTTTGGATTTTTTATGATTTGTTTTGAAATGAATTACGAGTTGGTAGGCATATAATTCAAATCGTTATTCTTTTTTAGTTTGATAACGCCTGTGGCATTAAACATTAAAATTAAAGGATACATAGGGTCAAACTCGTACCATTTAAAGCCAAAGTTTGCTCTGCCACCATATTGATGATGATTATTGTGATAAGATTCGCCCCACATTAAAAAATCGAATGGTAATAAATTTTTAGCTGTATCATCTAATTTAAAATTAGTGTAACCATAACGGTGTGCATACCAATTAATAATAACGCCATGAACTGGGCCCATTAAAAAATGAATTGGTAAAAGCAACCACCACCAAAGGTTTGGTGCAAAATAAGCGTAAATACCAATGTAGATAGCCACCCATATAAGTCTTACTGTCCAATTATCAAAAAAACGTTCGGCAACGGGCCATGTAGGTACATTTTTTTTGAAATTAGGAGTTACATCAGTAGCTCTGTCGTTTAAAATATCGTTGTAACGAAGTTTTGTTTTCCACATCATATCAAATAAATTTTTTGAAAATGATGGTGAATGTGGATCATGTTCGGTATCAGCATGAGCATGATGTAAGCGGTGCATAATACCATAAGCCGACGGGCTTAAATAAGATGAACCTTGAAAAATACCACTCAAAACGATAAAGAATTTTTCCCATCCTTTGCTCATAGTAAACATACCATGTGCTGAATAACGATGATGAAAAAATGATTGAGTGAAAAGGGATAAATACCAATGAGCGATAAAGAAAATAATGATAACTGCCATATTAATTTTGAAAATAATGAAGTGCAAATGTAGATGTTAAAGTTCAGATTAAATACATATCTGAAAAAAATCAGTACAGATCAAAAATTACCTTGTATTCTATCTTAAAATCGAATAAAATATTTTATTTACAAACTTTCCAACTTTTGTATTACTGCTTACTTGAAGTTTTCATTTTACTATTTGCTCATTCCGATACTTCTATTAGTATTCATTGTTTTATTATTTTGCCTTTAGTAATTATATTTCCGTTGGTTGTTAGTTGATAAAAGTATAACCCATTGGCTAAAGTTGGCGCTGAATAAGTTACATAATAAATGCCCTCGGCTGTAGGCTTGGGTATTAGTGTACTACTTACCACCAACTGCCCTACGGCATTATACATTGTTAAATTTACTTCACTCACATTTTCAGTAAATTGTAAGTTAAATTCAGTAGTAAATGGATTAGGAAACACAATACCATTGGTATTAAAATGAGGTTGCCCTATATGGCATTCATCCATTAAACAACCTGTATTATCTATTTTTACTAATATTACATCCGATGCATAAATAGAATTAGGCCATTTCATTAATAAAACATAAACACTTCCATCTTCATTTAAAATAAAGTCATTAGCTCTGAAATAATGGTTTAACTCTCTAAATTCTATACGCCAATAAACAGTATCAAGCCTTTGGAGTTCCCATCTTTGAGTGGACAAATTTGTTAAGGGTGTAAGAGCGTAACTTTACAAAATGGAAAAAACAAAAAAGACTTACAGTCGAGAGTTTAAAATCAAAGCAGTAGAACTAAGTA
>JBEEMV010000091.1:0-4344 GCA_041192505.1 Bacteroidota bacterium | reverse complement strand
AATATAGTAGGGTAAATTTCTAAAGCAACTGAATCTATATCCGAATAGCAACCTTGCTGAATTACTTGTAACCTAATTTGATCGGATGTAATATTTTCAGATATATTATAGTACGTTACTTTTTGATTTGCGCCATCAATTGGCGGATTGGCATCAATGCCCGAACCAAAATCCCAAATATATTTTGTAGTAGAATCACGAATGCAAGTTTTTGCAATTACTATCATTTGTTCGCCATTACAAGGCTTTTCATTGCTCACCATTATTTTAGCCGATGGCGATACTATTTTTACTTTTTTGGTAGCATAAGCCACACATCCATCTTGTGTAAGTTTTAAGGTAATGTTTTTATAAATGGGTTTACCATCGGTACAAGTTACATCCCAAGCCACTTTTTTATGCATATCCGAACTGGTAAGCGATGTTTTGCCACCATCAAATGTCCATTCGCCTTTTGCATCGCCACCCCAATCGTTAAAATTGCCTGTAAAATCTACATTTAAAAATTGCAGATTACAAAGTTTTTGAGGCGATATGGTAAAGCTAGGATTAGGTGGTGGCAATACTTCTACCGAATCAGTAAATACTTTTGATGGCCAATATTTTTTAGCATCGCCACTAATTTGAATTTTAATTACATAAATACCAGGTTGTAAAAAATGTCCGTAAATAGTATTCTTATCTCTTTCATGATAAAAGCTTACACTATCGGGCAATATCCAATTATAACTTACATCATCAAAACTTTTTCCATTGCCTCGGTAATTAATTTGAACCGAATCACCAAAACAAATTTGTTTTTTATTCATCGTAAATGATGCTGTTAATCTAACCACACCAACGGGCAACATTTTATCGCTGGGAACAAAAATGGCTTTTTCTTGTTTTGCCGATGGTTGTTTAATAGGCGGATTTTTAATGCTAATCCAATTATCTTTTCGTTTTTGTTTAAGCCAAACTTGTGCTGATGCATCGTTTGACCAAATGCATAGCATAATAATTGAACCAATAAAAGCAGTAAAAAATATTTTCATAAATTAACCTTACACAAACATTCCAATTTATTTTGATACATTCAAAATTAAGCATAATCAATTATTAACAGCATAAATGTGTAAGAGATTTTAAATGATAAAACCCTTACATTTGCAATCCCAAAAAAAGAAATGACGATGAACGATAGTTTTATTTTTACAAATGTTGAAAGCGATGAGGCATTAGATTTTATGCCCATGATACCGATGGTGGAAGATGATGATACGGCAAAAAATGATTTTGCATCCGAGTTGCCCATTATGCCTTTAAAAAATACGGTGCTTTATCCAGGCGTTGTAATTCCAATTACGGTGGGCAGAGATAAATCTATTGCAGCATTGCAAGAAGCTAATAAAACCAATAAATTATTAGCTGTGTTGGCGCAAAAAGAAGATACTGCCGATGCTACTATCGACCAATTGCACAGCATTGGTACGGTAGCTAAAATTTTGAAATTATTAAAAATGCCCGATGGTACTACTACCGTAATTTTACAAGGCAGAAACCGAGTTCGGGTTACCGAATTTATTAGCGATGATCCATTTTTAAAGGCAAAAATTGAATTGCTTTCAGAAGAAACTATTGCAGCAAAAACGGATGAAGAATTTGATGCTACAGTTAGCAATTTAAAAGACCAAGCCATCATCTTTGCCAAGCTTTCGCAAAATATACCACAAGAGGCTGGTATGATTATTAGAAATATTGATAATCCTGCATTCCTACTGCATTTTGTGGCTTCTAATCTTAATTTGCCTGTGCCCGATAAGCAAAGCATTTTGCAAACCGATAGTTTAAAAGAACGAGTGAAAATGGTATTAAAATATATCAATCACGAAATTCAATTATTAGAATTAAAAAATCAAATTCAGAATAAAACCAGACAAGATTTAGATAAGCAACAACGTGAATATTTTTTGAATCAACAATTAAAAACGATTCAAGAAGAATTAGGATTTGATGACAATAAAAAAGATTTATCAAACCTAAAAGAACGAGGCGCAAAAAAGCAATTTACCGAAGATGCAAAAAAATTATTTAACCGTGAGTTAGATAAATTAAACAGAATGCATCCTGCATCAGCCGAGTATTCGGTGGCTTATAATTATGTTGAAACTTTATTGGATTTGCCTTGGAATGAATTTACGAAAGATAATTTTGAATTAAAACATGCCGAAGAAACATTGCATGATGATCATTACGGATTAGATAAAATAAAGAAACGTATTTTAGAATATTTGGCTGTATTGAAATTAAAAGGCGATATGAAATCGCCGATACTTTGCTTTGTAGGCCCCCCGGGTGTGGGTAAAACTTCTTTAGGAAAATCAATTGCAAAAGCATTAGACAGAAAATTTGTACGCATCAGTTTAGGTGGTGTGCATGATGAAGCCGAAATACGTGGGCATCGTAAAACCTATATTGGCGCTATGCCTGGGCGTATTGTGCAATCATTAAAAAAAGTTCAAAGCAGCAATCCTGTTTTTATTTTAGATGAAATTGATAAAATAGGACAAGACCATCGCAGCGACCCATCATCGGCTTTATTAGAGGTATTAGACCCCGAACAGAACTCACATTTTTATGATAATTTTTTAGAATTAGAATTTGATTTATCTAAAATATTATTCATCGCCACAGCCAATTCATTGCAAACCATTCAGCCTGCATTAAGGGATAGAATGGAGATTATTGAAGTAAGCGGTTATTCATTAGAAGAAAAAATGGAGATTGCTAAAAAATATTTAATCACCAAACAACGTGAAGCACATGGCCTAAAATCATCGCAAATAAAAATATCGAATGCAGCATTGCAAATATTAATTGATGGCTATACCCGTGAAAGCGGTGTACGTGAATTAGATAGACAAATAGCAGCATTGATGCGTAATACAGCCAAATCGGTAGCAACTGACGAAAGCTACGATACCAATATTACAGTTGAAAAAGTGCAAGATGTATTGGGCAAAATACGCTACGACCGTGAAATGTTTAAAGAACAAAACCCACCAGGTGTGGCTGTGGGCTTAGCTTGGACATCAGTAGGTGGTGAGTTGCTTTATATTGAAGCCATTAAATACGAAGGCAAAGAAGGTTTAAAATTATCGGGGCAATTGGGCGATGTGATGAAAGAATCGGCACAAGCTGCTTTTACATTTATTAAATCAAATGCTAAAAAATTAAATATTGATAGTTCGGTTTTTGAAAAAGAAACCATACATATACATGTACCCGAAGGCGCCACACCTAAAGATGGCCCAAGTGCAGGTATTACTATGCTTACAGCCATTACATCCTTATTAACCAACCGAAAAGTAAAACCATTATTAGCCATGAGTGGCGAAATAACTTTACGTGGCAAAGTATTGCCTGTGGGTGGCATTAAAGAAAAAATATTGGCAGCCAAACGGGCTGGTATGAAAGAAATAATATTGTGTAAAATGAACCGCAAAGATGTTGAAGAAATTAACCAAGATTTTTTAGGCAATCTGCAATTTCATTATGTAGATAGGATGACCGATGTATTAGATATTGCATTGGTGTAAAACTTAAAAAGGCTTTCAGGAAATTCTGAAAGCCTTTTGCTATTTTACTGAGCACTACCTATTGTAAACTATTGATTATTTCGCTATTTTCACAGCTTAATCACATAATTAATTGGTTTAAAATTGTTAGTAAATAAAGTAAAGGTTTTTTTTTTTTTGTTATAAAACAAGCAATTTTGTAAATAAATTTATCCACATTTTGCGAAGATTTCCACATACCTTAAAACTATTCCTATTACTTATAGCTATATATTTTTTTTCATTTCAAAAAGTATATTCGCAAGGTAGTGGCACATGGGTTTTTCTTAAGGGAAACCAATTTTGGTATCAGCAATCAGGCTTTTCAGGAGATACAGTAATATATCCATCTCTTTTTTACTATTTACAAAGCAGCTTGGCTTATTCTTACGACTGTAATTATTGGAAGGCTACAAATGGGTACTTGTGGATTCATAGTGGTACATATGATTTTGGTGGTATTAAATACTATAGGAGAAATTTGTCTAGATTTTTTTTTTCTATTAGTGTTTGGGGCACTTTAAAATATCCTTATTACCCACAGCCACCTTATCCTTTAGGCACTAATTTATATCCTACCAGTAAGTATAATGTAAAAGGGCAATTTAGCATAAATAGCACCCCAAGTGGTAGGCAAGGCGCATTAACTTGGACAGATACACAAGGCGATATGTGGCTGTATGGCGGCAAAGATACGATAGGCTTACATAGCGATATGTGGAAATATAATATAGCCTTAAATATGTGG
>JBEEMV010000090.1:0-7179 GCA_041192505.1 Bacteroidota bacterium | reverse complement strand
ATATAAATGAAGTGGATGAAATAGTAGAGAAAATGAATTTGAAAAACTTTTATTATTTGGTTAATAGAGCAGGTTATAGCCCATCATTTATTTCTAAAGCAAAAAATATTTTCAAATTCGGAAAACGACTTAAGAAATAATTTTTATTATTGAATAAATCAATTTCAAATACAACTCAAAATAAATCAACTTGGTTTAAAGGCTTAAATGCTTTACGCTTTTTTGCTGCTTCATTGGTGGTGTTGATGCATGTACAATCAAATTTAAAAATTCAGGGCTTACCGCATTATTTAGATTATCCAATCAATTCAAAAGGGTTGTGGGCAGTTTCATTTTTTTTTGTGCTAAGTGGTTTTTTAATTACTTATCTTTTATTGGCCGAACAAAAAAAAACATCTACCATCAACATCAAAGATTTTTACCTACGCCGTGTTTTTAGAATTTGGCCTTTGTATTTTTTTGTAATCATTTTTGGATTATTTTTTTACTGGAAACTGGCTCCAATATTAGGTTTTGAAGCACCAACACATTATTCATTGCCATTAGCCATAGGTTGTTATCTGTTTTTTCTTGCTAATTTAATGAATAGTTTATTTGATGTAGGTGGCATTATTCACGTTACTTGGTCAATAGCTGTTGAAGAACAATTTTATCTTTTTTGGGCACCAATGGTTAAGCGATTAAAAAATAATTTAATGCCCATTATTATTTCTATCAGCCTATTTTTTTTGGTAGTAAATATTTTAAATACGCTTAATGTTTTTCATTTATCTGAACGAGTACAAGTGTTTATTCGTACGCTTCAATTTCATTATATGGGCATTGGTGCAGCATTAGCTTGGTTATTATTTAATAAAAAAGAATGGTTGATGAATCAAATTGTTTTTACCTCAAAACCATTACAATTTATTTTAACTTCATTAATACTTTTATTTTTTTTAGGGTACACAAAATCTACAATTGGCGAAATCATTTTACCGCTACCAATTGGTTTATTATTGGGGTGGTTAATTTTAAATTTAGGTGTAAATCAAAACAGTATTTTTTCATTAGATAATAAAATACTAAATCATTTAGGCGATGTTTCTTATGGTATTTATATGTTGCATGTGCCGCTTGTTTATGCGGTAAGTCTTGTATTTAAAAAATTGTTACATGGCTTTAGTCAATCGCATTTTTATTTGCCGCTTTATTATATCGTTTTGTTTTTAGCCATCATAATTGCGGCTTCTGTTTCATATAAATTT
Organism: Bacteroidota bacterium; assembly: GCA_041192505.1. Lineage (GTDB taxonomy): Bacteria > Bacteroidota > Bacteroidia > Chitinophagales > CAIODY01 > CAIODY01. The sequence goes on along the minus strand of JBEEMV010000090.1, from coordinate 5,932 downwards.
ATCGAGCAACCTATACTTTCAATTCATAAAAAATTAAAACAAGGCAAGCAAAATTAATTTGAAACAAAAAATATACATAGAGCATACTACTTACCTAAATCGCATCAATACGATTTTGCTAATCATCTTGTTTATTATGGTAGCAGGATTTTTTACATGGAATGAAAGCATTGTATTTACTCGTGTTTTTAAAGTAATAACAAGGGTAGGGATGACGGGCTGTATTTATTTAGTGTATCGCAATATTTTAAATCGTGGTGCAGTAGACTCATTCAAACTTAAAAATGAATTTTCAATTGGCTTGTATGCGGCCTATTTATTATTGGGATTAGTTTCATTCTGTTGGAGTACCAATGTGGGCTACAGTTCATTACAATGGGTAATGGATATGAGTAGTTTTGTGTTTTCATTTTATCTTATCAAATCCATTTTTTTGTTAGATGAATTCTATCCCGATAATCCTGTACGATTTTATAATTTAATGGGCAATGTGGCTTTTATGCTGCTTTTTATTTTTACAGTAGGTATGATAGCAGCACCCGATACTTTTTTTAGATTGGTTGAAGGTGGCGAAGATGCAAGGCTTGGAGGCTATATCATGAACCCGAATGAATTGGGAATGTATTGTGGTTTGGGTGTATCGTGTTTGATTTTTGATTTGTATAGAAAGCCAAGTAAATGGTGGACAATATTTAAAATCTTGATTTTGGTATATGCTTTAATCATGACAAAATCTCGTTCGTCATTAGTTGGATTATTACTCATTGTATTTTTTCATATCCGAAATTCAAAAAATACAAAACTCGAAATTTTAGTTTATATAGGAATGGTTTTAGTAATTCCAATTGCAGTTCAAAAATTAATTTTACGGAAAGGTGGTATTGATGATGTATTATCAATGACAGGGCGTATGCCTTTCTGGAAAGCTTTGATAACAGAAGGATTGCCTAAAGAACCATTATTTGGGTTTGGATTTATGCGTATTGCTTACGGCGAAACTTTTAAAAGCGTACACACATACGAAGCTCATATGACGCATAATACATTTATGCAAGTAATTATGAATTTAGGATTGGTAGGCTTTGCAATCGTTATTTTTCAAATGATTTTTACTGTAAGAGGATTTATAAAAGAAGATAATGAAAAGCGATTAATGCTGCTTGGAATTTTAATTCCAGTCATCATTAATTCATTTACCGAATTCGGAATTTTTGGTGAAACCAACTATGGCATTTTATTTTATCAGATGCTAATTATTTATATCTGCATTAAATTTAATCCAAGATTAACGCCACTTGAAAGAAAATATATTTTGAAAAAACGACCTGATTTTGATTTTAAATTTAAAACAATAATAGACAAGTTTGCATAGCTACGTAGATATTTAAGTTGAATTACTTAGCCATTATTTTTAATAAAATCGCAGCTTAGCTTTCTATTTCAAAAATAGATTTTAGTAAAACCACAACCACATTGATTAATGATTGAAAAGGACCCATATAAATACATCAAAACAGTAGTATCAAAGCCTATCACATGGGTTATGTTCGACCAAGCATTGGTAAGTGGTATAAATTTTATCACCACTTTTATTTTAGCGCATGGTTTGCCAGTAAGCGATTTTGCAAGATATTCGGGCATTGTGTTAGCACAAATGTTTTTATTAACCATGCAAAATGCATTGGTGCTTCAACCATTTCAATTGTTCTTGTATCGCTTGCCAGGAAGGAGTTGTAGGCATACGGCTTGGTGGGCTGGATTTTTATTTATCACATTCGGATTAGTGGGATTACATTTTGCCCGACATTTTTTTGAACATGGTGGCATACTTACCAAAACACAAACCATGTATTCGTTGTGTTGTATCGAAGGTTATTTGTTGATGGATTTAATAAGAAGAATGTTGATAGCCGAAAAAAAAATTACACAATCAATAATTATTGATGCAGTATCAAACATACCACAGCTAATAGTTTTAGCCTATTTGTTTTATGCCAAAGAACTTACTTTAGATAGCGGTTTGCAAACCATCGCAGTTACTTATATTCCAGCAGTTTTAATTGGCGTATTTTTTCTTCAACCACGTTTTCAATCGCTTTCAACATTTTTCAGAATCTATAAAATGTTTTGGAAAGAATCAAGATGGCTTACTGCCACAGGGTTATTACAATGGAGTTCGGGCAATTATTTAGTAGTAGCTGCCACTTATTATATTGGCGCACAAGCCTTAGCAGCCGTACGTTTGGGGCAAAGTATTTTAGGATTAGTAGGGGTTTTTCTTCAAGCATCCGAAAATTATGTAATGCCTAAAGCTGCACAGATGTTACGCAAATCGCCAGCTATGATGTGGCGATATGTAAAGCATTATTCAATGGGATTATTTGTAGTAAGTTTAATCATATCAAGTACTTTATTCTTTTTTTCAAAACCAATTTTCTTTGCGGCAGGTGGAGAACAATTTAGGCAGTACAGTTCAGTATTACAATGGTTTGCATTATTGTTAATGACCATTGCTATTAGTTATCCTTTCCGAATTTTAATAAGAGTACACATGCAAAATGCACACTTTTTAGTGGGCTATATTTTTACAACCATATTTAGTTTATTAGCTGCAAAATGGCTTTGCGAAACATGGGGAATGGCAGGTGTAGTAATTGGCTTAATGTTTAATCAAATTGTGATGGTAATTTATTGGACAATTATTTTGAAAATGAAAAAACAAATGGCATGGACATTACCCACATAATTTTAGGTAAAGCTAATCCTGAAAGAATGAATGGTGTAAACAAAGTGGTGTATGAACTTTGTTCGCATCAAGCCGAAGTGGGCAACCATGTGGAGTTGTGGGGAATAACTGCAACAGTTGAAGAAAATTTTCCACCACGAAATTTTAAAACAAAATTATTTCAATCTAATAAATTTAGATTTTTTTTAGATAAAAAAATTGAACAAGAAATTATTCATTCTTCGCCCCAAACTATCTTTCATTTGCATGGTGTTTTTTTGCCCGAATTATATTCTATTTCAAAATTATTAAAAAAATATAATAGAAAATTTGTGTTCACGGCGCATGGCGGATACAATGTAATTGCCATGCAAAAAAGTGGATTTCAAAAGAAAATTTACATTTCGATTTTCGAAAAAAAATTACTGCAAAATGCTGCATTCATCAACTGTTTAGGCGCAAGCGAAGTAGATGGAACAAAGTCAATTTTACCCAATGCAAACACTTATTTATTGCCGTATGGATTTGATATTATCAACTTTGCTAACCAACCAAAAGATGAAAAATATTTTACCATTTCGTTTTGTGGCAGAATAGATTTTTATACCAAAGGATTGGATGCCATTTTAGATGGATTCAAATTATTTTTGAATGAAATACCTAATGCAAAACTTAGATTAATTGGCGATGGAAGTGATAAAGAAAAAGTAATGCAACGCATCACGAATGAATTTGAAGAGGGTATAATTGAATATTGTGGCAGTAAATATGGCGATGAAAAATTGAAATTAATTGCTGAATGTGATGTGTTTATTCATCCATCCCGAAACGAAGGTTTGCCTACGGCTGTATTAGAAGCTGCAAGTTTGGGTTTGCCATCATTGGTTACCAAAGCCACTAATATTGGCGAATATATTACAAAGCATAAAGCAGGAATTGTAATTGATAAAACCGACGGACAGCAAGTGTTTGAAGGATTAATGCAGTTATATAAATTATATCAAACCAATAATATAGAGTTGCAAAACAACGCCAAGCAAATGGTATTACAAGAGTTTAATTGGAAGCATATTGAAGCCGAATTTGAAAAAATGTACACTAAAGCATTACAAAATTGACGAACGATAATACACATATTGTTTCCATTTTAAAATTGTGTGGCATTGATGTTAGCATCGAAAATGTGGTAATCAATTCTATCCAAAAAAAAATATTGGCGTATCCAAACCCCGATGGTACAATACGTTGGATGTGGGATGCTGAAAGCACAAAACCTTTATTCTTAAAATTTTATGGTGTAATTGGTTGGAAATCGAAATTGTTTTCGGCTTTTGTGCAATTACTTTTTGTGTTGAAATTGCAAAAAATAATAGCTAAAAAATGTGTTGCTATTTATTTAGATACTGAAAATTTAGAAAAATATAAATCATTGTTAGGTGCTGAATGGGCTTTGTTTACTGGTACGCCAGGCAAATTACGAAAAGCTGTAATTACTATTCATAAAAAATCTGAATCTGTATTTTTGAAAATTCCGCTTACCGATGCTGCTAAAAATATTGTAGCATTAGAATCAAAAAATTTATCTATGCTGGAAAAATTGCAATTGCAAAATTCAATTGTGCCAAAGGGAATAATGCATGGAATTAGTTTACAGCAAACCGATGTAAGTCAGTATTGTAGCCATCGTTCATCTGTATTTGGTAATTCACATTTGCTTTCGATGATTGAATTTTTTGAAAAAACAAATCATAAAAAATCTTTGTCATCAACTTTATTTTGGCAAATAATCGAAAAAAATATTGCTATTTTAATTAATTCAAATCCACATCCCGATATTTTAATTTGGAATGAATTGTTGAAAAATTTGATGGATGAAAAAAATAAAATTGATGTTTCAGCAGAACAACAATTTTGCCTTGCACATGCTGATTTAACTGCATGGAACTGCTATTGCGATGATTCGAAATTATATATTTATGATTGGGAATTAGCTATTGAGGATGCACCAGTATTGTACGATTTATTTCATTTTCATATTCAAGGAAATTGTTTGTTAGGTAATCAATCATTCGAACAAATAGAGGTTAAATTGAATCAAGTTTTGCAATCAGAAAAAGTAAAGGCATTTTGTAAAACAAATAATATAGATGTTGAATTAAATTTGAAATTGTATTTGTTGTATCATGTTTCGGTATCGCTTTGTTGGTATGCCGAGCAAAAGGATTTGCACCTTCAAGTGCAATGGCTTACAGCTTTATGGAATAAATATTTAGTTGAAAAATGAATAACTTAAGCAGCCATATTCGAGTTCGATTTTTAGCCGATTTGCAAAACACTTTGGCTAATTATTCTTATGCTGTAATAAAAGCATCATCGCCAAAGCTTGATGAATGGTCGGTGTATGGCGATATTGATATGGCAATAAAAAAATCGGATGCTGACAAATTGTATCAACAATTGCAAAAACATACATCTGTTTCAGCCATTAAAATACTTCGAAAATCTTTTATGTGGCAGCTGTATATTCAGCTCGTTGATGGTTCGATGGTGGCATTAGATTTTATTTTTACATTCAAACACAAATCAACTTTTTTAATAAATAATACTGATTTATTGAAGGATAGAAAACAAAATGAATCGGGACTATTTGTAGCAGCTACAAAAGTTGAAATGGCTTTCATTACATTGTTTTATGCAATGAATAATAAGTCAATTCCTGAAAAATATGTAACTCGTTTTCATCAATTATCTGCTATCGAAAAAGTAGAAATTCATAATTATTTTAACCAACAATTTGGATTTAATTTTCAACAATTTGAATTTATATACGAAGCAAAAAATAATGCTTCGAAAATTATCAATACAATACTTACAAAGCCCGAAAATAAAGGCATTAATGGGATTGTAAATAAAATTAATTATATGGCAGATACAATAAAAGATTGGTTTCAGTGGGATGGAATTGTAATTACATTTTCGGGTGTAGATGGTGCAGGCAAATCAACAATCATTGAAAATATTAAAGCAAAAGTTGAAAAACAAATGCGATGCAGAACGGTTGTAATTCGTCATCGTCCATCATTGTTGCCTATCATTAGTGCATTGCAACATGGCAAAGCAAAAGCCGAACAAATGAGCATGCAAACCTTACCAAGGCAGGGCAAAAACAAAAGTTCAATATCATCATTGATTCGTTTTGCTTATTAC
>JBEEMV010000089.1:0-6142 GCA_041192505.1 Bacteroidota bacterium | reverse complement strand
ATAAAAATAATGTGTAAGGCTTTTATGTAGGCGTAATCCATTTATGAAATAGTTTTAAGAAGTATTTATGAAATTTATAGCACTATTCCATATCGTAATACTTCGCTAACTACTGGATTTTGCTGATTAAAATCTGAAATAAAGAAAGGATGTGGTTCAATTCGTAAATCAATATTTCGACGCAATTTCATCATTTCTATTTGCACATCAATAATATCAGCTTGATTTTTTAAAACAATGGCAACATCAATATCGCTATCATTATTAAAATTTCCTTTTGCATAAGACCCAAATAAAAGCGATTGACTAACTTCGTATTTAGCCTTAATTAATTGCATATATATTTTGGCAATATTTATGGCTGCTGCTTTATCCATGTTTGTAAATGTTTAATTTTCTCAATCCATTCTGTTGTAAATATTGGGGTACATTTTTTATAAAATGCTTGTTTGTAACTATCATATCTTGCATTTAAATTAAATGTTGAAACCGTATCTAACCAATCTAATTGTTCGGTTGAAAATGGTAAGGTTGAAATATTTGCTAACCTTGTTAAATCATGTGTGAATGGTGCATGATTTTTTGTTGTTTTAACTACGTATGCTTTTAGTAATTTTTCTAAAACTAAATGTCCCATAAACAAAGCCCAATGAAAATCTTTTGATTGAAAAAGATTTAACATGGTTTGAAAATCTGCATCAGATGTATCATTCCAATGTTGAGTAATCTTTTCAATATCAAAATTTTCAGTAGCCATAATTAAAGCAAAGCTAATTAAAAAACAAATTATTTTTTCTGTTTTCGATGTGTGTGGTTAACATTTAAACAGTTTCTTCAATTAATTTACAGACTGTTTTTACCCAAAGCGGATTAGTATTTAAACAAGCAGTGGCTGTATATTTTTCGCCACCATGATACAAAAATATTTCTTTTGCTTCTACTTGTATCTCTTCTAAAGTTTCTAAGCAATCGCTTACAAATGCTGGCGAAATAACTAATATTTTTTTGATATTTTGTTTCGGGAAATCTTCTAACACTTTATCTGTAAACGGTTTCAACCATTTATCATTTAACCGTGATTGAAATGAAACACTAAATTTATCTTTCGATAAATTCAACTTTTCGGTAACCAATTTTGTGGTTTCAAAAACCTGATGACGATAACAATGTGCATGTGCTGTTGATTCAACTTCGCAACAATTATCGCAACTTAAACAATGCGATTGTGTGGTATCTGATTTACGAATATGCCTTTCGGGAATACCATGATAACTAAACAATACATGGTCGTATTCATTTTGCAAATATGGTTTTATGCTTTCTGCCAATGCATTAATATAATCGGGGTGATTAAAAAATGGAGCAACTGTCTTTATTTTAAAACTAAAATTATTTTTGTTGTATGCATTCAATACATGCTCAACAGCAGTTTCAAAACTACTCATAGCATAATGCGGATACAAAGGCAACATAATTATTTCCTTTAAATCAGGTAAATCTTGTTGCATTTTTTTCAAAACTGATTCGGGCGTAGGGTTAGCATATCGCATACACATATAAGTAGGCAAGCCGCTTTCTTGCTGCACCGCAGCCGTTAATTCCTTTGTGATTTGAATTAATGGCGAACCATTTTTTGTCCAAATGGTTTTATATTTTGCTGCACTTTTTGCTGCTCTAAAAGGAACAATAATTCCTTTTACTAAAATTGTTCGCCACGGATTTTTAATATCTATTACCCGTTCATCCATCAAAAATTCATTCAAATAAGTTTTTACATCACTTACTTCACACGAGTTTGGCGAACCTAAATTTACTAATAATATTGCTTTCATAATTTATTTAACCACATAGAAACATAGTTTAATTTCTATTCTCGTGGTAAGTTTTTATATCGCTTTACTAAATGTATTTCCTGTTGATTGTTTGCGAAGCAATCGGGCATCAATAGATGCAGCAATTATTCTTACAAACAATTTTCCTTTTTCTTTTACTACAATTTTGTTGCCTTGCAGTTCAGCTAAATCATCTTCAACTAGTTGTTGTAGTTTTTCTTTCATCTCGGCAAACAAAGTAGCATCAATATGTTCGGGTTGTAAATTGGTTTCATCATTACACATCAATTCTAAAATATTTTTCCGAATCATTTCATCTTCGGCATTCAATTTATGCCCAGCAATAATGGGCAAAACACCTTCAGCAATTTTTGCTTCATAAGCTTCTACTTCTTTTTCATTCTGAATAAATCCATCCCAACTATCGCTAATACTTGATGCACCCAAACCAATAATTAATTTAGTTTGAGTAGTAGTATAGCCCATAAAATTTCGATGCAATTTTCCTTGCTTAGCTGCGGCAAACATTTTATCATCGGGCATTGCAAAGTGATCCATACCAATGGCATCAAAACCTGCATCTAGCAATAGTTTTCTACCTGTGTGATACATCTGCCATTTTTCATTTGCTTTAGGCAAATCATCATCTGTATAGCGGCGTTGCACTTTACTTTTCCAAGGCACATGAGCGTAACTATAAAATGCAATTCTGTTTGGCATCAGTTTTTTAATATGAGCAATAGTATGCTCAACGCTTGCTACCGTTTGCTTTGGCAAGCCATACACCAAATCAATATTAATACTATTATAATTTAATTGCCTTGCCCAATCCACCACTTCGCTTGTTTTTTCAAACGATTGAATGCGATTGATAACATACTGAACCGTAGGGTCGAAATCTTGAACACCTAAACTAATTCGGTTGAAACCTACATCAGCTAAGGCTTTTAAATGTTCGTAAGTTGTATAATTAGGATGCACTTCTACACTAAATTCATGGTCGGCCGTTACTTCTGCATCTTTAGTAATGCCGTTTATTAATTCGGTTAAATGTTCGGGCGAAAAAAAAGTTGGCGTACCACCACCTAAATGAATTTCTTTGATGATGGGTTTTGATGGCAATAAATCCATATACATTTTCCACTCTTTTAAAACTGTGGCAATGTATGGAGATTCAACTTTATGATTAGTAGTGATGCGTTTATTACATGCACAAAACGTACATAAATTTTCGCAAAAAGGAAGATGAACATAAATACTTAATGCGCCATTTTCATTTTTAAAAGTATTGATTACACTTTGTTTCCAAACCTCTGCATTCATCGTATCATGCTGCCAATAAGGCACCGTAGGATAACTGGTGTATCGGGGCGTAGGCACATCAAATTTTTTCAGCAACTCTAAAATGTTTTCCATGGCGTAAAATTAATTCATAAACCTTATTTAAAATGTTTAATTTTGAAATACCATGAAAACATTTTTCAAGCTTCTTATTTTCATTTTGATGATTGCATTCTTCAATCAATCAAAAGCACAAGTACATAAACTCACTTATCGTGAAGCTTATAATTTTAATGTTGGGGATGAGATTTATTATAGGGATTACACATATTATACATGTATCTCTAATGACATTAACATTTTAATTTCAGATAAAATTATTGATAAAAGAAATTCTATTTCAAACGATACTTTTTTTTATACAATTGAAAGATGGTCATTAAAAAAAGACCATTCAACTTTTTTTTTACCGCAGATACAAACTTTATTTAAGGAAGTAAAATCAATATTTTATACTAATTTAGATGATACAATAATCAAATTAGATGGAATAGATTCGTTGCAAAATTGGATTACTGCAAACCATTATTACGATACTATATGCAATAAATATGTATCAACTTTAACCAATCATCATTTTGAACATTGGAGTGATATGAAATGTATTGATGGAGCTGGATGCTATTCAACATCTAATGGTAAATGTTCTGATGGAATGTATAACTACGGAACAATTTATTTAGGTTACAAAAAAAATGGTGATTCATGTGGTGCAATTAATTCTGAATTAAAGAAAGCTATTAATTTTACCAAAAATTGCATTTCAGCCCGTGAAATATATGATGTACAAATAGGGGATGAATATATTTTTGAAAGAAAAATTGAAGGATTGCCCAATGAAATTGTTTATAGAAAAGTAGCTGAATTGAATTATACCAATGACAATAAATCACTTACAATTAAATCTGTGCAAAAAACTTTAAAATCAACAAGTATTAATAATTGCTCTAATTGTCTTGGCGAAAAAAATATTGTTACAACAATTGTGAATTTAGATACTTGTTTAATTAATAATGATGAACCCTTTAATTATGATATTGAAAATAATTATCCCACCTCAGTTATTAATCAACCATGTGTTATTCCTTTGGAAATTTATGGATTTAATAATTACAGTAAGGGTACAAATTTAACATGTGGTAGTTATCGGTTTTATTATAATGCAGTTCATCATTATATTAAAGGGGTAGGTTTTTTGCAAAATAAAAAATTTACTTATTATTCGTACGACCAATCTCCTTGGTATAATCAATACCCAAAATGTAAAGTTGACACAACAAGTTTTAGAGATACTACCGAAACCCTACTATACATTAAAAACAAATTCTACAATTGCGGCGAAATGCCCGATATTTTTAAACGTGTATTTAAAAATGAAACAGAAAGTTATGTAAATATCCTACCTAATCCTGTTCAATTTGGAGTAGATGTAATTGGCTACAAAACTTCAGCAGCCAATATTTCAAGCATTTCATTTACTGATGAATTGGGAAGATTTTTGCCAACTGTTCAAAAACCGATTTGCACCGAAAAAGAAATAACATTTACCATCCCACATCAATATTTTCATACAGGATTAAATATTGTTTCGTTTCAATTTAATGATGGGCATCAAGAAATACATAAAATAATTGTGTATTAATTTTTGAAATAGTCTGTACTTTTATGCTGTGATTCAATTATTCAAATCAAATAATCCAATAACCATATTTTTTGTATTGGCGGTGGCGGTGCTTTTGCGCTTGCCCTACTTTATGCATCCTGTTGTTCATCAATTTGTACCTACCGATTTAGTAGGCAATTTTGTATTCGAAAAAATAATTGGCTTACTATCAAACAATGCATTATTGTACAATATTATAGCTTTGGTTTTGGTAATTGCACAAGCCCTACTTTGGAATGGGATGTTGAACAATCTTAGATTTTTACCATCACAAAATTTTTTACCAGCACTTATTTATGTAACATTTACTGCTGTATTACCTGATTTTATTGGCATTTCGCAAAGCATGTTGGTAGCTTTTGCTATATTATGGATACTTAATAAAGTGGTAAATATTTACAAAAAAGAAAAACAAACCACCTCTACTTTTGATTTAGGATTTACAGTTGGTATTTGCAGTTTATTAGGTTCACATTTTATCACCATTGGTTTGTTTTTAATATTAGCCTTGCTAATCCTTCGCCCCATGCAGGTTTCAGAGTGGTTTAATTTTCTTACTGGGTTTTTTATTCCATTGTTTTTAATAGGTACATGGAGTTTTTATAATGGTTTTTATCTTTCGTTTCAGCATAGTTTTTTTCAAAATCTGCTATTTAGTTTTCATCATTCAACGCCATACAACCCAGCTTTTTTGGTAGTTTCGGGCATTACTATTTTTATGATTGGATTAAATTATTTTTTGCTTAATTCACGTCAGTTAAGCCGATTGGTATTAATTCGTAAATTTTTTAACGTATTATTTCATTTAAGTTGGGTAATGGCAGCATCATGGTTTATTTCGGGCGATAGAAGTTTTGCTCAATTTTATATTTTAGCAATTCCGATGAGTTTTTATTTTGCTTATTATCTTTGCATCGAAAAGAAAAACTGGAAAGCCGATTTGTTTTATTTATTTTGGGTTTCAGCCATTCTTGGGTCACAATATTTTTTAAAATTTTCTTAATTCATTTCATATGAAATTTGGTGTAGTTGTATTTCCTGGTTCAAACTGCGATAAAGACATGATTCATGTTTTGCAAAATGTATTACAACAAGAAGTAAAAATTTTATGGCATAAAGATGCCGATTTGCAAGGCTTAACCACCGAAGATTGCATCATTCTGCCAGGCGGATTTTCGTATGGCGATTACTTGCGTTGTGGCGCTATTGCACGTTTTTCGCCTATTATGCAAGAAGTAATAGCACATGCCAACAAAGGCGGCTATGTATGGGGCATTTGCAATGGCTTTCAAATATTATGCGAAAG
>JBEEMV010000088.1:0-6229 GCA_041192505.1 Bacteroidota bacterium | reverse complement strand
TAACAATTTTAGAATATCAACAATTAATCATTAACCAATTAAAAAATGCTGCTTAATGCTCTTAAAATTTTGTCCACTTTTTTCTTGGAATTCCATTAAATGCTTTTGGCGAAAAAAGGTTTCTAGATTTTTATTATAAGGACTTATATAGGAGTGCTCAAAGCATCAGTATTCAACGAACATTTAAACACAAAATTTATTTTTTTATTGGTATTCAAATAAAATTATTTTAACATAAATAAAAAAGTTATTATACTAATTTGTTGGAATTTAAAGAAAAAACTACAAACAATTTTATACCTATTACTTTTTGTTTCAACATCAAAATAGTTACATTTGCACCCGATGGAGCAAAAAACTATCCTCGATGCTGCCCAACTTCAGCTTACCTTACGTAGGTTAGCTCATCAAATATTCGAACAACATCCAAATTTTATGAATACCATTTTAATCGGCATACAGCCTCGTGGCGTTAGTATGGCTATTAGGTTGGTGGAAACAATAAAACAAGAATTTAATATTGCCGATGTACCATTTGGTGTTTTAGATGTATCGTATTATAGAGATGATGTACATCGTGATTCAACCATTAAAAGTTATACATCAAAAATCGATATATCGTTAGAAAATAAAAATGTAGTATTGATTGATGATGTATTGTACACAGGCAGAACGGTACGAAGTGCATTAGATGCCATGTTGGCTTATGGCAGGCCACAAAAAGTTGAATTATGTGTATTGATTGATAGAAAATTTAGCCGCCATTTGCCCGTTCAGGCAGATTATGTGGGCAAAGCAATTGATTCACATCTTTCACAAAAAGTAAAAGTGAAATGGAAAGAACAAGATGAAGTGGATGAAATTTTATTACTTAATTAGAAAAAAGATTTAGCAAATAAAGATGCTTCGTTCCTCAGCATGACACATTTTTACAGCCGTCATCTTGAGCGATAGCGAAAGAACTAAAAAAACAAATTAAAATGTTCAGCTCAAAACATCTACTTGGCATAAAAAATATTACAGCAGAAGATATTGAATTAATATTTCAACAAGCTGATCATTTTAAAGAAGTATTGCGCCGCCCAATAAAAAAAGTACCATCGCTTCGTGATATTACCATTGCCAATCTTTTTTTCGAAAACTCTACCCGTACTCGTATATCATTTGAATTGGCTGAAAAAAGATTAGGCGCCGATGTGTTAAATTTTTCTTCCTCTTCATCATCTGTAAAAAAAGGTGAAACATTAATTGATACCGTAAATAATATATTGGCAATGAAAGTAGATATGGTGGTAATGCGCCATGCAAGCCCTGGTGCTTGTGTGTTTCTTTCAAAGCACATTAATTCATCCATCATTAATGCAGGCGATGGCACACACGAACATCCAACACAAGCCTTATTAGACGCTTATTCTATTCGAGAAAAATTAGGCGATGTGGCTGGTAAAAATGTTTTGATTGTAGGCGATATATTGCACAGCCGAGTAGCATTAAGTAATATTTATTGTTTAAAAAAATTGGGTGCTAATGTAAAGCTTTGCAGTCCGCCTACATTGTTGCCAAAGTTCATTACTTCATTAGGTGTTGAAGTTGAGTACGATATTGATAAAGCATTAGCTTGGTGCGATGTAGCAAATGTATTACGCATACAATTAGAACGACAAAATGTACAATATTTTCCATCGCTTCGTGAATACTCAATTTATTATGGAGTGAATAAACAGCGCTTAGATAAATTAAATAAAAAAATTGTCATCATGCATCCTGGGCCTATTAACAGAGGTGTAGAAATTACCAGCGATGTGGCTGATGGCGAACACTCAATCATTTTAGATCAAGTTGAAAATGGTGTGGCTATACGAATGGCAATTTTGTATTTATTACATCAAGTTAAAATTAGCGAAACGGCTTAACGTCTTCACAAATTCTATTGAATTTTAAAAACCTGCAACCCATAAATTTTGCCGTGGGTTATCTCTTCAAAATTATAAAAACTTTTTAGTGTATCGCTTTGGTTAGCTTGCCAATGCCAATAAAAATAATAGTTTACATGGTTGTTTAGCAACTCTGTTTTTAAATCATTATTCAAATTATAATACCTTGGGTTTACAATAAACAAATGTGAATTGAGTAGCAATCCTACATGCTGTGTATCAGCACAATCGCCACCTTCAGCATAAATATTGCCCGATATGTGATATTCGTTTTTTAATCGCTCGGCTATTTGAGTTACATATTGCAAGCGGTAACATTCGTCAATAAAAATCATTACAGGATTAGCTAAAAACAAAATAAAGATAAGGGCTGCTATTATTCGTTTTGATGCCATTGATAATTCATTTTTAGTGGCTACAAGCTCAAATATTTTTATGCCAATAAACAATACTAAAATATTTATTATCCAAAAAAAACGTGCCTCGGCATGAATTAATAAATAGCCCGAAGGGTAAATGAATATAGTGATTAAACTGAATGAAATTATTTTTTTTAGCTTATCATCCAACAATTTTTTTCGTATTAATATTAAAATAGCAAGCAAAATGAAAAACGGAATCAATAAATTCATTTCGATAATTTGATGAAAAAAATCGGAGATAGATTTTTTTATTAATGCAATTTCGTTGTTCAATGTTTCTTTCGAATCCATCATCGAAACATATTTGCCTTGAATAAAAAATACATCTTCGGTATAATCAATGGCAGTAGGGTTGGGGTTTTTAAGAAAATAGCCTTGCCTATCATTTATGTTGCGTACTTCATTATTTAATGCTTGCGAAAAATTTATTTTGCCCGTAGTACCATAAATTATTCCTGATTGATATTTATTCGAAATTAAAAATATCCATGGTGCGGCAGTTATTAAAAATGCAACATAACCGATGATTAAAAAATGAAATTTTGATTTTAGTTTCTTCTCATTTATCAATCTAAAACCAATTAATATAAAGAAATGCAACATAAAAAAAGGGAAAGCATATTGCTTAGCAAAATAACTTAAACAGCCCATTACGCCTGCTAAAATTGGGTATTTTATTTGCTCAAAAAACGATGGATGAAATACAAAATATAAATAAGGTAATAAAAAAAGAATGAGTGTGAAATCGACAGGTACTTCATAGTAACAATAGCAAATTAATAATGGAACTGCGATACAATAAATTAAAATTTTCGAATTTTTTTTAAATGAAAAATGCTCAGCAAATAATTTAATAGAAAATAAAACACTAGCACCAATCAACACTCCAGCCACTTTTGCCGCTATTATTTTATTCGGAATAATAAATAATAATACAGCAATTATCCACGAAATCATAGGGCTCCAAAATCCATTTATTCCATCTTTAAAATTACCAGCGGCATACTTTTGCGCTATGCTGATATAGCTTATTCCATCAGCATCTATAAAATATTTTTGCAATGGATATACCAATATTGCCAAAGCAACATATAACATCAAAAAGAATAGAAAACTATGCTGATTGATAAACGATACAATTTTTTGTAATAATTTCACGGTGCAAAAAAAGTAATAATATTTTTGATATAGCGATTAAATTTGCATCTTCAATTTTTAAAACCAAATTATATGAATAATCTTTTAAAAGGTAAACGTGGAATTATAACAGGCGCTTTAGACGAAAAAAGTATTGCTTGGAAAGTAGCCGAAATGGCTGTGGCTAATGGCGCTCAGATAATTTTATCTAATGCTCCAATAGCATTGCGCATGGGCGAAATAAACAAATTAGCCGAAAAATGTAATACTGAAGTAATAGGTGCCGATGCTACATCGGTTGAAGATTTAGAAAAATTATTTACCACAGCGCAAGAAAAAATGGGTGGTAAAATTGATTTTGTGTTGCATAGTATTGGTATGAGCCCCAACATCAGAAAAGGAAAACCTTATACTGATTTGAATTATGAATTTTTAAATAAAACAATGGATGTATCGGCTATTTCATTGCATAAAATGTTAAGTGTAGCTTATAAAATGGATGCCATTGCCGATGGCGGAAGTGTTGTAGCATTAAGCTATATTGCTGCACAAAAAGCATATTCGTTTTATAGCGATATGGGCGATGCAAAAGCATTATTAGAAAGCATCGTTCGTAGTTTTGGCTACCATTATGGTGTTAAAAATAAAGTTCGTGTTAATTCGGTTTCTCAATCGCCTACTGTAACTACTGCTGGTAGCGGTATTACAGGCTTTGATACCTTTTTTGAATTTGCAGATAAAATGAGTCCATTGGGCAATGCAAGTGCTGAAGATTGTGCAAAATATTGTGTTTCGTTATTTAGCGATTATACCCAAATGGTAACGATGCAAAATCTGTATCACGATGGTGGATACAGCATGACAGGCGTAAGCGATGCCATTATGAATAAATAAAAATGTAGTATAAATATAAAAGCCTCTATCAAAATGTTGATAGAGGCTTTTTATTTTAAGCATAGTCTTTAATAAATTTGTTAATCGAAAAAAGCTACTGCTGGCAATAATTATGAATTAATTTAATGCAGCCATTATTGCTTCAAAATTTGGCAATTCAGATGCTATTTCTAATACTTCGGTGTATTGCACAATTCCATTTTCATCTATTACAAATGCACTGCGTTTGCTATGCCCGTACATACCAGCCGGAAAAATTCCTTTAGCATAATCAACACCATATTGTGCTGTTACTTCTTTATTAAAATCGCTTAATAAAGTAAAATTAAATCCTTCTTGTTCTTTCCATTTACCTAATACAAATACGCTATCGCAGCTAATTCCAATCACTTCAGCATTTACATTGTTAAATGCACCAATGCCATCACGAATACTGCAAAGTTCTTTAGTACATGTGCCAGTAAAAGCCGCTGGTACAAATAATAAAACTACTTTTTTGCCTTTTAGGCTGCTTAATGTTACAGCATTTTTATCTGTATTATACAGTGTAAAATCTGGTGCTTGTTGTCCTTTTTGTATTGTCATTTTAAATTATTTTTTATTCAAACAAAAGTAGTTAAGAAAAGTTTTATGAGCAATGTAAAACAAGAAACATTCTTTCAGAATATTTTTATATTTCTATATTTGCCCTACAAATTAAATTTACAACATGAGTAGCTATAAAAAAATATTTGATAACAATAAAAAATGGGTAAGCGAACAACTAGAAAAGGATAAAGATTTTTTCGAGAAATTGGCTAAAGATCAAACGCCTGAATACTTATACATAGGCTGTAGTGATAGCCGTGTACCGGCAAATGAAATAATGGGACTTGAGCCTGGCGAAGTATTCGTACATCGTAATATTGCAAATGTGGTAAATGGTATTGATCATAATGTAAATGCAGTAATTCAATATGCAGTTGAGTTTTTAAAAGTTAAGCATATTATTGTATGTGGGCATTATGGATGTGGTGGTATAAAAGCCGCTATGACATCGCAAGATATGGGTGAATTGAATGCATGGCTACGCAATATACGTGATGTATATCGTTTGCATCAGGATGAATTGGATGCCATTAAAAATGAACACGAACGGTATAATAGATTGGTTGAATTAAATGTGTTTGAACAATGCATTAATGTGATTAAAACAGCTCATGTTCAGAAAGCATGGTACAATGATGGTTTTCCGGAAGTGCATGGTTGGGTATTTGATTTACACAATGGCTTATTGGTAGATTTAAATTTGAATATGAAGGAGCAGATAAAAAAAATAAGAAAAATATACGACTTGAAATAAGGTAATAACGATGAGTGTTATTCTTATTTACTTGCTAATAAAAACTTGATTAATTAGTTAAGCCTCAAAAAGTCATTTTCTATGATTCGATTTGGCATTGTAAAAATTTGCGTTAAGAAAATTTATCTGTTGAGCATAAAAAAGCAAAACTGTTTGAAGTCCCGATTTGGAAATCAAGGCGAAGTGAAACAAGCCGTAGTATTTTCATCATCGGGACAAGTTTTTTGCTTTGAGCAGAGCATAAATTTTTAGCCAATTTTTACAGAGCCTTGATTTTTTGGTTCTTTTTTGTCAAGAAAAAAGAACAAGAAAATGCCAGGTTTTAACTGAAATAATTTGATATACGGCAGATTTTATTTTTCTTTTCTTGTCTTGATACAAGAAAAGAAACAAAAGAAAATCAAGCCTCCAAAACAATAATTTGAAAATGCTACGAATCAATTTTTTTGCAGCGAAATCGTGGTTTCTCTTGAAATGCTTATTGATATTGACTTACAAGG
>JBEEMV010000087.1:0-6503 GCA_041192505.1 Bacteroidota bacterium | reverse complement strand
AAACCAAATTTACCAATCGAAAATAAATTTATGCTGCCCAAATACTACCAAGTATTCGAATCTAAAACAGGTTTTTTACCAAATATGAGCATTATAGATTTACTTTTTGCTGAAGGAAACAATGCTATGAGTTTTATTTAAATTAATACAAAAACACAACGTAACTAATTTAAAATCATACAGATAGATTAATTACTTAATGTTAATCATGAAGCATTGATAGTAAAAGCTAAACAAGTGTGAATAAATTATTTTTGAATAAAGCAGCCAAAACAAATTCAAAAGTGCATATATTTGCCTCATACAAATAACAAACAGAAATTGATGCGTTTTAATAAATACCATATTGCAATAGTAGGAATAATGATTGCGGCAATTATTTTCAGATTGTTCAATTCTAATTTTCAATGGTTAGCTAATTTTTCGCCCATTGCTGCAATGGCATTATTTGGTTCAGCGAATTTCAAAAACAAATCATTAGGTTTTATTGTTCCGTTCTGCATCATGATAGTTAGCGATTGTTTTTTAGGTTTTCATTCTACTATGATATTTACTTATGGAAGTTTTGCATTAATATGTTTATTAGGTGGTTCATTTTTACGTAACGGATTTTCTTTTTATAAAATCATTGGCGCAAGCATAGTATCATCAATCATATTTTTTATAGTTACCAATTTTGGAGTTTGGGTAATGCAAAATATGTACACTAAAGATTTTAATGGTTTAGCTACTTGCTATGTATCAGCTATTCCATTCTTAAGAAACACAATGGTAGGCGATTTATTTTTTAGTGCTATATTTTTTAGTGCTTTTGAATATATTAAACAGACTAACTGGTTGGTTAAAGCCAAAGTATAATATTATAAGCAGTTTCACACACTGCAAAGAGATGGTTTTTTTGGTTAAAGTGTGAATTAAGGTGGAGCAGTTGATGGTTACTGTCTCCACCTTTTCCTTTTTAAAAAATTCAAATTTGATGGCAGATAAATATTTTGAGCTAACGATAAAAGCTAATTCTGATTTACAAGAAATGCTAATAGCCGAATTAGCCGAATACGATTTTGAAGGCTTTGTACAAAACGACAATGAGCTACTAGCCTACTCTACTTCTACAACTTTTAATGAGCATTTAATTACTGAATTGCTAACTAATTATTCTTTAAAAAAAGAAGATTGGGTAATAGCCGAACAACAAAATCAGAATTGGAACAAAACCTGGGAAAGCAATTTTGAACCCATCGTAATTGCCGATAAAATATATTTACGAGCATTATTTCATCCTGAAAGAAATGATGTGCAACATACCATTACTATTCAACCCAAAATGAGTTTTGGAACAGGGCATCATAGCACCACCAAACTAATGTTGGAAGAATTGTTGCAAATAGATATAGCTAATAAATCTGTATTAGATATGGGCTGCGGTACAGCCGTGTTAGCAATTTATACCGAGCTGGCAAATGCAAAACAAATTATAGCCATTGATAACGATAATTGGGCTTACGAAAATTCGATTGAGAATTGCGAAGCAAACAATTGTACTAAAATAATTGTAAAATTGGGCGATGAACAATTGCTACACAAGGATGAGAAATTTGATATTATTATTTCAAATATTACTAAAAATTTCAACTTAGCAAATCTGCCATTATATGCTACTTTATTAAATAAAAATGGTAAAATATTGCTAAGCGGATTTTATGAATCGGATGCCGATGATTTTATTAAATTAGCTAACCAGTTAGGCTTACAGCTTGTTCATCAAATGGTAGATAAAAATTGGACAATGCTTCACTTTAGTAACTAATTTAGCAGCCGCATACATTTTAAAGTAGGTACAATTATTATTGCTATTGAAAACTTTTATTTTCAAATATACTTTCCAGCTACTTCTTTTAATTGGCATTTGTGCCATTGCAAGTATTGAGTGGAGCAATAATGCTGTAACCATTCAAACTCAAGTTCAATCAATCGAAAAAATAATTGAATCGGATTTTAATACCGAGCAAAAAATAATTTCAGAGTTTGAAACATCGCCATCCTTAATTACTGAAATTGAAACTGGATTTTATTATGGCATTTATAAAAGCGATAGTTTAATACAATGGAATAACCCTGAATTTATTATAACCGATAATATTACTTCCATAAAAGATGGCAAAAGCTTTCAACGATTTTCAAACGGCTTTTATTTAGTTTGCAAAAAAACAGTTGCATCTAAAAAGATGATTTACGCTGTTTTTAAGCCCATTTATTCGCATTATAGTTTTACTAATAAATTTTTAAAAAATGAATGGTTAATTGATTTTGCAAAAAAAGATGAGTTAGAAATTGCCGACCAACCCAACAAAAACAATATTGCTGTAAAAGGCATTTCTTCCGAAATATATTTCTATCTCCGTTCGTCATTAAACAATAATTTCAGCAAGCTAAATGCGTACTATTTGCTATTATTTTTTCTGGTTTTAATACTTGTGTTAATCAATATTACACAATTATTAAACTGGCTAAGTTTAAAAACAAATTCGCCTTGGGTATTGCTTATATCAAATATTGTTTTGTTCGGTATACTTTATTTTGCTGTATTCAAATTCAATTTTCAGATTTCAATTTTTCAATCCGAATTATTTAATCCTGAAATTTATGCATCAAAATATTTCGAATCGTTGGGGCATCTTTTATTTTTTTCTATCCTGCTTTGTTGGAGTTTTATTTTGCTATCTATTAAAGGCAATACATTTTTAAATCGTGCTTTTTATCTACACATTTTCTACTTCCTTTTGTTCTTCATCACCACAATAATTATTCGGTTTACTATTTTTAGTTTGGTAAACGATTCAAGCATAAGTTTTTCGGTATTTGATAGAGCAGCAATTAATTTATTCTCGTTTATCGGCATTTTTATTTTAGCCATTCAGCTAAGTGTGTTATTATTTATTGCTAGAATTTGGTTTAAAAAATTCAATTCAATAATCTATTCTATTGCTTTTATTGTAGTATTAGCAGCTATTTCAGGCATTTATTTTAATTCAAAATTAGAAAACAAAGAATTAGAATTAAGAAAAACATTAGCTAAGAAACTGAGCGATGAAAAAGATAAAGCCACCGAATTTTTATTTAAAGAATCGTATGATAAAATTCAGAAAGACAACTATCTGAAAAATTTTTTACAACAAAATAATTTCAAAAAAAACGAATTCATAAAATTTTTTAAACAGCGATACTTTAAAGGTTATTTCGAAAAATATAATATTGAAGTATATGTATTGCGAAAACATTGGCAAATGGCCGATTTGCAATTCAGAACTTTAGATTCTATCTGTATTTTGCAAAATAAAATAACAGATGGATTATTTTATTTAGAAAGCAAAAAAGCCGAAAACCAATACTATTCAAAGATTGTGATAGTTGATTCAAATTCGGTGATTGCTACAATTTTTATTTCATTCAATCCTAAATCATTTAAAAAAGATAAAATATATCCATCGCTTATTGTTGAACAAAAAGCCAATTCAAATGATTTTGTAGAACAAATTGATTTCGCAATTTATAACAACAACCAATTAATTAGGCAATCGGGCAATTATCCATTTCCATTAGAGTTAGCCTATAATAAAAATTTAAAAGTTGATTCGGTGATTATTTTCAATGACAATAATGTTGAAAATTTAATTTTAAAATCAGATTCGGGTAAAGTGATTTGGATAACTGATTACAATAAAGATTTGTTTCAATTTCTTTCTTTATTCGGTGTAATATTAATTCTATTATTCATGGTCGGAATTTCAGGAATTATATGCATACAATTCAAAACCATATCATTTAATGATTTTTCATTCCGAAATAAAGTACTAATTGCAATATGCTTTATCACTTTCTTAATATTAATTTCAACGGGCTTTTTATTTTCAATTTTTTATGCTAGGCAATATGATGATTTGCTACGAATAAATTTAACTAATAAAATTACCAACGTTCAAAAAGATTTGATGTTGAGTTTAGAAAACCGAGTTTCTAAAAAAACATTTCATTCAGTTGATGAAAGCTCGATTGATGAATTGATTCAACATTTATCTGAAGTGCATGATGTGGATATTAATTTATTTAATGCTAAAGGCAATTTAATAAATTCATCGCAAGCGTTGATTTATGAAAATGGAATTTTGAATCCGAAAATTAATTACAGCATTTTAAATTCAATTTTAAACGAAAAAAAATCACTTTTAATTAATGATGAAACAATCGGAAAATTAAATTTCAAATCAGCTTATTTGCCCATTACCAACAAAAAAAATGAATTACAATACATTCTTTCGGTGCCCTATTTTTTCAGAGAAAAGGAATTGACTGACAATTTTAACAACCTAATTATTATATTAATAAACGTGTATTTATTGTTGATTTTAGTAGCTTTTATAATTTCCATTTTCATTAGTAATAATCTTACAAAATCATTTAAAATAATTAAAGAAAAATTAGCTGCGCTAAAACTTGGAAAGCGCAACGAACCTATTGTTTGGAAGGCAAATGATGAAATTGGTGTATTAGTAAATGAATATAATAAAATGATTGCTGAATTAGAAATTAACACTTTAAAATTAGCACAAACCGAACGTGAATCGGCATGGAGAGAAATGGCAAAACAAGTAGCCCATGAAATAAAAAATCCATTAACGCCAATGAAATTGAGTATTCAATTATTAGAACGAGCAATAAAAGACAAACGTGATGACGTAAATGAAATGGCAATAAAAGTTTCGAAAACATTAATTGAACAAATTGATAATTTAACACAAATAGCTACCCAGTTTTCGCAATTTGCAAAAATTAGTTCGGCTGATTTTGAAGTATTCAACATAAATGAAGTATTGCAAAATGTAGTTGATTTATTTAGTAAACAAAATGAATTGATAACAATTGGTTTAATACTTGAATCGAATAAATCATTGATAAAAGCTGATAAAAATCAGTTTATTAGTTTGTTTAATAATTTAATTTTAAATGCCATACAAGCTATACCTGATGATAAACAGGGCAAAATAATAGTCCATCAATTTACTGAAACTGATACATGCATAATTACTATTAGCGATAATGGATGGGGTATTGATGACGATAAATTGGATAGAATTTTTGAACCAAATTTCACAACCAAATCATCGGGCACAGGATTAGGATTGGCGATAGCTAAAACTATTGTTGAAAGTGCTGCTGGTACAATTAATGTAAAAAGTAAAATTAATGAGGGCACTATGTTTATTATACAACTGCCAACGCAAGTTAATCCAAAATAAAAAATCAACTTAGTTTTTGATAAAAAGCAATCAGTTTTTTTTCTTCATTTTGCCAATTATAAATTTCACGGGCGGCTAAACAATTGCTTGCTAAAGTTTGGTAATAGGTTGTATTATCCAACATTTTATTTAATGCAGCCGCAATAGTATTGGGGTTAAGATTATCAATTAAATTAGCTATTTCATAACATTTATTAATAGCAATATACTCGGGATATTGATTGCATAATTGTGGAATGCCACCATGCAAATAATCGAAAAAACGATTAGCTAAGGAGTAATAATTACTCAATCCATTGGTTTCGAACAAGGTAATACCAACCATAGCAGTGGGCGTAATTTTTTGTAAATCTGCTGGATGTACAAACCCTTTTAATTCAATTTTAGATGAAAGATTATTGGCTACAATATATTTTGCTACATCATCAAACACATCGCCATTGCCACATACAATTAGTTTAGCATCTACATTTTTCATGGCTTCAACTAATTGAAATAACCCCCTACCCTCGTTTACAGCGCCTTGGTATAAAACAATTCGTTCTTTTTTTGCAATGGTAGGAATAGGTTTTAGCAAAGCAATATTTCGTATCAATTCATATTTAACACCATATTTTTTTTCAAACAAATCTGCATACGATTGCGAAATAGTGTAACCCTGTTTTATTTTAGGTACACAATACTTTTCAATAGCCAGCCATGATTTTTTTATCATGGGGCGGCGTACTACTTCTTCTAATTCGGTAAAATATTCGTGTGCATCATACACAATTTTTTTATGCCTAATACGGCTAACCATAAAACAAGGCAGTATAGTATCTAAATCAATTGCACCTATTACATCACATTTGCAAAACAATAAATAAATGAACAAACGGATATTGGTTTCTATGTATCTTAATTTTCCTTTTTGAAAAATTAAGGGCAATCTTATTTGTTGAAATACAAGCTGATTAAGTGGTGGAGCATTTTTTAATTGCCAACCAATCAACGTAACATCATGACCAGCATTTTGCAACGATGTACAAATGCGAATCATTCGCTGATCAAAATTAAGCTGATTAGTAACTGTAAAAACTATTTTCATTTTTTAAAAATCGATGCAAGATAATTAATCATTCATTTTTACCTTTGTTGTATGTCGAAAAAAATAATCATAGCCATTGATGGATTTTCTTCTTGCGGAAAAAGTACAGTTGCACGTCAGCT
>JBEEMV010000086.1:0-10383 GCA_041192505.1 Bacteroidota bacterium | reverse complement strand
AAGAAAATGATAGCCGAACATTTTGATGAATTATTGCAATTGCAAAAACAACACAATGTGCCGCTGCTATACGAAGCAGCTTGTTGTGCCAGCATTCCCATCATTCGAAATTTAGAAGAATATTATGACAATGATTTATTAGAATCTATTGAAGGAATTGTAAATGGTTCAACCAATTATATTCTTACCAAAACAGCCGAAGAAAATATTTCGTATGCCGATGCATTGCAACAAGCACAACAAAAAGGATACGCCGAATCGAACCCAGTGATGGATACAGGTGGCTTTGATGCTAAGTACAAGCTACTAATTTTAATTGCACATGCTTTTGGTGTGATAACAAAACCTGATGATATTTTTAATATCGGCATTGATAAATTAGGTGCAATGGAATTGAATTATGCAAAAGAAAAAGGCTTTAAAATAAAATTGGTGGCTTATGCCGAAAAATCTTTAGAAGGAAAAATAAAAGCATTTGTATTACCAAAATTTGTAGATAAAAATGATAAACTTTTTTCGGTAGATGATGTTTTTAATGGCGTAAAAACAAAATCGTATTTCAGCGATGTACAATTTTTTGTGGGCAAAGGTGCAGGTGCCTACCCTACTGCATCGGCGGTACTTTCAGATATTTCAGCATTAAGTTATGATTACAGATATGAATATAAAAAGCTTAATCAAAAAGAAACATTAGAAACCGATTCGGAAGTATTACTTAAAATATTTTTACGCCACGATTTAGAATATGGTTCATCCTTCAAACAATATTTTGAAGAAATAAATGAAGCTTATGTAAATGATAATTCAGGATATATAATTGGCAATATTTCGCTACAAAATATAAAGGAAATTGCTGCCCGAAAAAATGCAGATTCATCCATCATACTTTTTGAAATAATTAATCGAACAATAAAAAACAAACACAAAAAAACAATTGAAAAAGAATATGAACTTGCTAACTAAAAAAATAGTGATGACAAAAGATATTGGTATTCATGGCAATTTATTTGGCGGAATATTAATGGCATGGCTTGATGAAGCTGCTGCTGCTTGTGCTACCGAATATTGCCACACACCCAATATGGTAACTGTACGCATTGGCGAACTTATATTTAATAAGCCTGTAAAAGCTGGGCAACATTTGCGCATTTATGGCGAAGTAAAAAAACTGGGCACTACTTCAATTACTTTAAATTTAGAAGCCCGTAAATATAATTTATATAGCGGCGAAGAAACTTTGGTTTGTAGCACCAGCACTACTTTTGTACGTATTGATGATGATGGCACACCAACACCAATTGGCGAAACAGTGAAACGAAATCATGAAGAAAAACTGAAAGGAATGATTGTTGATGAATTGTAATCCATAAGTCTATATCTATTTTACAAAAAAAGCCTCATCTATATTGATGAGGCTTTTTTTATTACTTATTTTTAAACCTAAAAATAATAGTTCCCGATTCTTCATCGGCATCTTGCTTAGGATTAAACTTAATTTCTTTAGCGGCTTTTAATGCCAACCCTCTTAAATATGCACTTGTATTAGTAGAACCTTTCTCAGTAAATTTTGCATTAATTACATTGCCTTGATCATCAACCGTAATGTTTACAGCAATCTTACCTTCTTCTTTCGAATTATCAATAATCGAAGGGCGCTTTCTTACTCCTCTTGAACCAATTTTGCCTTTTATACTCCAACCTGCACCAGCCGTTCCTGGCCCTGTATTTTCACCAAAATGATTCTTTGCATTAGGGTCGCCATTTACCACACCTTGGTCTGCATTTCCTTCACCTTCGCCTTCGCTTACAGATTTATTAGCGTTGCTCATAGCGCCTTTCAACTTATTTCTAAAAGCATCTTGCTTGGCTTTTTTTTCAGCCAATTCTTTAGCGATTCTTTCAGCTTCAATTTTTGCAGGGTCGGGTTTTGGGTTCTCTATTGGTTTTTCCTTTATCGGTTTTATTTTTTGATTAGTTAATTTATGATTTTCAACCGATGGAGCATCTTCTGTTTCTTGTGTGTTTACAGCATCGGGTGTTTGTGTAGCTGCCGATGAATGATTTTTTGCATTGCTTTCTTCCGTTTTATCAGCATCGCTAATGGGTTGAATATTGCCACTGCCATCGGTACTATTTCCTAAATTAACAAGCATGCCCATTTCTTCCTGCGGCTCGGTTATTTTACCAATCGAATAAGGAATAAAATACAACAACAATATCAATACAATAGCAATTGAAATTGTTATTCCAGCAGATTGATAGCGATATTTTAATTCGTCGGTTGTTGTCATTTTATTTAAGAAATATTTTTTTATTCAGATTCATGAATTGAAAATATTCCATAATTTTATTGCTTATTCATTAATTGGTTTAGTAGCTAATACCACTTTTACTTTTAAATTTTTAGCCACATTCATCACCTTTACTACTTCTTCAATTGGCACCGATTTATCAGCATTAATAACTATTGCAGGGTCGGTTTGATTTCCTAAAAATGGTTTTATTTCATTTTCTAAATCGCTAAATGCTACAGGTTTTGTACCCACCGAAAAGTTTTTATCGGCATCAATACTAACTACTACCGTTTGTTTGGCTGATGTGTTGGTATCGGCTTTTGGTAAAGTTAATTTTATAACATTTGGGTTTGCCAATGTAAAAGCAATCAAAAAGAAAAACAATAAAAAGAAAAGTATATCACTCATCGAGTGGGTATAAATTTCGATATGGCGGCTTTTATTTCGTCTGGATAAATTCATTTATTTTTCAGTTGGTTCTTGTAACAAGTCTAAAAATTCAAATGATGCAGTTTCAATTTTATTTACCACTTTATCAATCATGCTATTTAAAATTTGGTATCCAATAAATGCAAAAATGGAAACAATTAAGCCCGATGCGGCTGTTACCATTTTAATATTAATACCACCTGCAATGGTATTTAATGAAGGATTATTTACATTCGAAATATCAACAAATAATTTCATCATACCTACAATAGTACCTAAGAATCCAAACATAGGCGCAATACCAGCTACAATAGATAATATGATTAAAAAACGTTCCATTTTATATATTTCAAGTTTGGCTACATTTTCCATACTGCGTTCAATTTCTTTAATTGGTTTTCCAATTCGGCTTACACCTTTTTCAATCACACGGGCAATGGGCGAAGCACTACCTTTGCAATATGATTTTGCACCTTGCAAATTACCATTAGTAATATGATCTTTAATGGTAGCCATAAAATTATCTTCTAACTTACCAGCTTTATTAATTACTAAAAATCTTTCGGTTACAAAATAGATAGCAATGAATAACAAAATGGCGATAGGAACCATTATCCATCCACCTTTCATAATTAAATCGAACAAACTTAAATGTTCGGGCGCAGCCACTTTTGCTACAGCTTGTGTTATTTGTTTTGATGAATCAACAACTTGAAGAACTATATTTAGCATTGCTTTTTTATTTTAAAATTATGTAGGTAAAAATAATTTGAAGCCACTGCACTTAAGGCTTTGGCTGTTTGTTTTTATAAACTAATTGTAAATGCTTGTATAATGAAAACTACAATACATGATACGAAACGAGTTGAAATTTGTTTTATTACTTTGCAACAATAAAAAAGATGGATGAAAATAATATTTGAAACCGAAAGACTTACCATTCGTGAGTTTTCGACGCAAGATGCACAGTTTATTATTAAACTATTAAACACCGAAGGTTGGCTAAAATATATTGGTAATAGAAATATTCATTCAACAAATGATGCTTTGCAGTACATTAATAAATTGAATGATTATTCGCAAAAAAATGGATTTGGTTTTTGGGCTGTTGAATTAAAAAGCAATAAAAATTTAATAGGATTATGTGGCTTAATAAAACGTGATGAATTAGAATTTATAGATATTGGATTTGCATTTTTGCCCATCTATAATAATCAAGGTTATGCTTTTGAAGCTGCCCATGCTACATTAAATTTTGCAAATGAAAAATTGGAAGTAAAAACAATTGCAGCTATTACCATTGCCGAAAATCATTCCTCAATAAAATTGATTGAAAAGTTAGGCTTACATTATAAAAAGGAAATTACAATGGATGATGAATTACTGATGTATTATGAAAAATTGGTTTAAATACTTTCAGCCACTTTTTTTATTTCTACTAAAATCGGATTCCAACCTTCACCATTATTATACGATTCTTTGTATCTTTTTTCGCCTTCTAATACTTTATTATAATCGCCTTGTGTTACCGTTAATTTAGTTTGATTATTTGCTGATGATAAAGAATATGTAACGGTTAAATAATTTTCGGGCACATCAATCATGTTTGGATTATTTGGGTCGATAACGGTGTAAACCAATAATTCATTGGGTGTTAATTCTACAATATTTCCTTTTACAAAAATCATTTCATTGCCTTCATAACTTCCCTTCCAAAGCAGCGAACTGCCTATATTCCAATCCGAAACTGTTTCGCAACCAAACATATATTTTTTGGTATGTTCGGGTTTAATCAATACATCCCAAACTATATTTTTAGAAGCGTTAATTAGTATTTCGTTTTTAATAAAAAGTGGTTGCATAAATATGTATCGAAAAATTATTTAGTAAAAAAAGTGGTGATGTAATAAATTAATGCACCCATTAAGCCGCTTACAGGAATGGTTAAAATCCAAGCCCATAGTAAATTGATAGTAACGCCCCAACGCACCGCCGATAAACGCTTTGATAAACCAACACCAACTATTGAGCCTGTGATGGTATGTGTAGTTGAAACAGGAATACCCAAAGCTTGTGTAGCATATAATGTAATGGCACCAGCACTTTCAGCCGCAACACCTTCTAATGGTGTAACTTTTGTAATCTTGGTTCCCATGGTTTTAATAATTTTCCAACCGCCACTTAATGTACCTAAAGCAATAGCTAAGAAACATGAAATTTCAACCCAAGTTGGTATGTGCGTTATTTTTTGTTTTCCATCTTTCATAATCGCAATTACGTTATTCCACGAATCAGCAGAAACCGCATCTTTGGCTAATCCTAAGGTTTGTGTTTTATAAACTAATAATGCTGCGGCAATAATTCCCATCACTTTTTGTGCATCATTACTACCATGCCCCAAACTAAATGCGGCTGATGAAACCAATTGCAATCGGCGAAACCATTTATCCGCCTTTGATGGATTGGTTCGGGCACAAATGTGCAAAATAATTACGGTGATAATGTATGCCAACAACATTCCGATTAATGGTGCTAAAAATATAAAAGCAATAGTTTGATAAATTTTACCTACATCGGCTAATACGCCAAAACCTGCTTTGGCTATGGCTGCGCCTGCAAATCCCCCCATTAATGTATGTGATGAGGAAGATGGAATACCATACCACCAAGTAATTAAATTCCAAATAATAGCGGCTACTAATCCTGCTAAAATAACGTACAAATCAATGGCATCTGTTTTTACAATTTTAGCTACTGCATCGGCCACTTTAAATTCGAAACCAAACAATTTATTTTGGCAAAGAAATAATACAATAGCATTAAAAAAAGCTGCCCATGCTACCGCCTGAAAAGGTGATAGCACTTTGGTAGAAACCACTGTGGCTATAGAGTTGGCGGCATCATGAAAGCCATTGATGAAATCGAAAATTAATGCTAAAATGATAATGATAATAAGTAATTCCATTTGTTTATTTACAATTGAATGATGTACGATTTACGATTTGAAATTATTTCCTAATCATAAAAAATAGAAATCAATAAATGATTATGAAGTTTTAACGATGATAGATTCTAATACATTAGCAGCATCTTCGGCCATATCTGTTGCGGTTTCTAAAGCCGAATACACTTCTTTCATTTTAATTAAAGTGATAGCATCTTTTTCATTGTCGAATAAATCGGCAATAGCAGTATCGTATAAATCATCCGCATGATTTTCAATACTGTTCAATCTTACACAGGCATCGGTAATGTTGCGTAAGTTTTTCAAATTGCGCAATTCGTTAATTGCTTTTTGCAATTCTACTGTGCTTTGCAAAATCAACTCTGCCATTTTAATCATAGTAGGCGTTGATTTTTCAATTTTATACATGCCAATTCTTTTGCTTGCGCCATGAATATAATCGGCAATTTCATCCACCGATGAAGCTAAACGATGAATATCTTCTCTATCAAATGGTGTGATAAATGATTTACCTAATTCTAAAAATATTTTGTGTGCACATTGGTCGAGCACATGCTCCATACGTTCAATTTCTTTTTCGAATTCACGTTGTTTTTCAGTAGAAGTTGCATTCACCAATTTGTTTAATTCTTCTGCAATCAAAACGAGATTAGATGCTTGCTCATCAAACAACGTAAAAAACTTACGATCTTTTGGTACAAAAAATTGGAAGATAGAATCTAGTGCCATTGTATTATTTTATTTTTTGCAAATGTATAATTCTAAATTGCTCTTTAATAATTAAGCAACGATTTATTAACGATAAATTAATATTAGACTTTACTAATAACAAACAATGTGGCTTCGTCAGGAATCGAACCTGAATCTGGAGTTTCGGAAACTCTTATACTATCCGTTGTACTACGTAGCCTTGGGAAATTAATTTTTAGTATTGAGAAATGAGTAATGTGTATGGGTAATGAGTAGTAAAAACTCAATACAAATTATCCATTCATATTAAACGGTTAATAAGCCCCGAATGATAAACGGAGCTATACCAAATACAAAAATAGCTGCTAAACAAACTATCAATACAAATAAATGTGATGGGTTAATTTGAATGTTTTCGGTTTCGCTTTCTTTTGAGTACATGGCTTTTATTACCATAAAATAATAATAAAAACTGATTGCCGAACATAATACTGCCACTATTGCTAACCATAAATAACCTTGTTCTACAATGCTTGATAGCATATAAAATTTACCAAAAAAGCCTGCTGTAAGCGGAATACCAGCCATTGAACACATAGCAATAACTAATGAAACAGCTAAGAATGGATTGCGCTTGGCTAAGCCATTAAATGCTTCCATTTCGTCTGACCCTGTTTTATAATGTACCAATTGTAAAACAGTAAAAGCTATGATAGATGCAGCGCCATAGCCTACTACATACAATAATAAATTGGCTGTAGCGCCATTGTGTAATCCTGCTACACAAAGTATAGTCATGAGCATAAACCCAGCATGAGATATAGATGAATATGCCAACATACGTTTGAAATTGTGTTGACGGGTAGCTATTAAATTACCAATCAATAAAGTTAGTACCACCATTGCAATAATAGTTGCCGACCACATGCCAATGCTATACTCAAATGCGCCATACATTAAACGATAAAATGCGCCAAACCCAGCTATTTTAACTACTGTGCTCATAAATGCTGTTGATGCTGTTGGTGCACCTTGATATACATCGGGTGCCCAAAAATGAAATGGTGCAGCGCTTACTTTAAAGCCCATGGCTACAATTAATAAAATAATACCGCATGAGTATAATGGGTTAATTTGATCGCCCAACATTTTTCCTTTAGCATGAATTACTGCTAAATCGAACGAACCTGTTGAGCCATACACTAAAGCAATGCCTAACAATAAAAAGCCTGTTGCAAATGCGCCCATCAAAAAATATTTTAATGATGCTTCGTTGCTTAGCAAATCTTTTTTACGAAAACCTGCCATGATATATAATGAAACAGATAAAATTTCGATACCAATAAATAGCATTAATAAATTACTGAATGAAAGCATTAATGCTACACCACATAAACTGAAGAAGAACAATGCATAAAACTCGGCACGATGATGTATTTCTTCGTATTCTTTATGATCGGTTAATAAAAAAATAAGGATAGTAAAGGCTATGGCTGTGGCTAAAAATGCCAATGAAAAATTATCGAAAGTAAGCATAGCAAAATGTGGAATATGGGTATTCCAATTCATTACAGCTACGCTCCAAGCTGCTAATAGGCCAAATAATCCGATGGTTAAAATCCAATCTTTAACTTTAGGCATTACACCTAAAAACATACTTACTACACCAAACAAAGCTAATGCAATGATGGGGTTGGATTGTAATTCAGCAAAAAAACTTCCAGCTATTTGTAAATCTAACAACATTTTATTTTTATAAATTTTTGTACTCTAAAATAAATTAACTCACCAAAATATTTCAACCAATTTTTCAGGATATAAATTAAAATTTTTATCCGCTGTAATAATTATTGATTTTTCAAAAGCATCTGTGGCAATCAACAATCTATCAAATGGGTCTCGATGTATTTCAAATAAAGGAACTTTTTCGTAATGAAATAAATGTTCATTTTTTATGTTTAAAAATGTAAACCCATCTGCAATTGCCTGATTAGAAATTTCTTTAATTCCAACCTTTAAATCGGGTAATTTTCCAATTTTTTTCTTGATAGAAATTTCGAACAAACTAATCTGACTAAAGAATATTTTATTTGATTTATCTTGAATTTTTTGCATCACTTTTTTAGGTATTTTAGGATTATTTTCCTGAAACCAAAGTAAGCAATGTGTATCTAATAAATAACTATTCCCTTTCATCTACATATAATCTTTTAAATCAGATAAAGGCTCATTAAAATCATTTGGAATAGAAATTTTTCCTTTAAATGCACCGGGTATTCTTTTTTTAATGATTACTACTTCCTTTTCATCTTCTAAAAATGTAACCATCACTTTTGTTTTTTCATTCACCTTTGGTGTTTCAAATAATTGAATTTTGCCCTTATCGTAATATCCCATTATTGTTGAAAGCATACAATTTTATTTTAAAGTTACATCAATCTTTTTAAAAAATCAAGTTCAAGAATAAATTCGGAAATACGCCTAATGCAATTACCAAAGCAATTAACGGAGTCCAAATCAATAACTCATTTATCGAAATATCTTTTACATTTTCGGTTGTTTCGTTGGTATTGCCATACATACTATATTGGTATGCTTTGAACATATAAACTGCACCTAAAATAATTGTAATGCCAGCCGCCAATCCTGCTAAATGTTTATAATCAAATATACCTTTTAATAATAAAAATTCGCCCACAAAACCATTGGTTAATGGCAAACCAACTGATGCTAATAACATGATTAAAAAACATACTGCTAATCGTGGGGCTTTGGTGGCCACACCACCTAATTTACTAATTTCGTAAGTGCCTGTTTGTTTGTAAATTAATTCAACAGCATACAATAATCCAACTACTATAATACCATGATTAAACATTTGAAAAACACTGGCTTCGTAAGCACCTAAATTAAATGCAAAAACACCTGCTGCCATTAATGCCATGTGCGATATTGATGAGTAAGCTAATAATGCTTTTAAATCATTTTTTTGAATGGCGATAATAGCGGCATAAATAACGCCGAAAATTGCTAAGCCCATCATATACGGTTGTAAACTATGATATGCTAATGGAAAAGGTGTAAGCACAAAACGAATAATACCATACAAACCCATTTTTGCCATTAATGCTGAAAGTACCATCGTTACTGATGTTGGTGCTGATGCATAAGCTTTTGGTTGCCATGTATGAAACGGAAACATTGGCATTTTAATCATAAAGGCTAATAAAAACATACCTGCCAATTGCAATTGTGTTCTATGATCTAATGTTTTTGCCGTTGCCATGATAGTTCCAAAATCGGTATGAAAACCCATGCCGCTTTTTACAATTAAAAAGATAATGGCCACCAACATAATTAAGCTACCGAATAATGTATATACAAAAAATTTAAAAGCAATATCCGAACGGTTTTCGCCACTGCCCCAAAGACTTATTAAGAAATAAGCTGGCACTAAACCCATTTCGAAAAATACATAAAATGAAATTAAATCTTGTGCTTCGAAAACGCCAACTAATCCTGCTTGAATTAACAACATTAAACCAAAAAATACGCCTGTATTTTTTACATTTTTATCTGCCGTTAAAAGAATAATAGGATATAAAATATTGGTTAATAAAACCATTGCCAAGGCAAGATTATTTCCATCTTCAAATAAAGTAAATAAAAAGTTGATGCCGAAAAAATTGATGTTGGCATCAAGCATTGATAAATTAAGATTATGATAATAAAAATAGGCTGCCGCAATAGTAATAACAGCATTGATAGAACTAAAACCTACTGCTATTGATTTGCTTTGTGGTTTATTGATAAACAGCAAAGCCAAGCCAGTAATTAATGGAATAAGTATGAGTAAAATTGGAATCATTATTTCGAATAATATTTATCTAAAAAAAATTAATTAAAAAAACCAAATGTGAAAAATTCTCATCAGGTTTAAACCTAATATAATGGCAATAGCACATACCATCATAAAAATGTAAGACCCTATAAAACCATTCTGAA
>JBEEMV010000085.1:0-8762 GCA_041192505.1 Bacteroidota bacterium | reverse complement strand
ACTACTGACTGCTTCGCAGGATTCGGATATATTGCCATAGTAGCATTCTTAATTTCATTCATCCCAATTGATACATCAATAGTTACCACATAAGCTCGGGTAGTATTATTGGCATCGGTTACGGTGTAGGTTACAGGGTTTGTAAAATCTTGCGCTGTATTAGGTGCTGGCGAAATAGATTGACCAATAAACTGAATAGTTGGCGATAAGGCAGTAACAACTGTACCAGCAGGCATGGTGATAGCAATTGTATTGGCAGTTTGATTAATAAAACCTGTATTGCCCGTAACAGAAAATGCAGAAATTATTTTTTGATAATTGGTAGTAAAGCCACAAATATCTGAAAGATTACGTGGATACATTTTCCAATTGCCAAATGCAAATGTTAAAATACCATTTACATAACATAATGTTTGTTGTTTCAATAACGAATCGGTATTAAATCCAAATAAAATATTGTTGCTATAATCATCGCATCTTAAACCTGTGGTGGCTGATGATGTGGTATGAATACTAAATTCGCCAAAGTTTTTAGCAGTACTAAAATCAGGATTGGTATCAATCACAGCTACATTGTTATAGCCTATCAACATGCTTTCAAATGGTTCGGCATAGCTGTGTTTGTTAGCAATCAACGAATCAATATTTACTGTAGTAATAGGCATTGGTAATGTATTATTGTTTGAAACAATAGTAAATACTGGGTTAGATAAAGTAGTGATGTTAAATTTTTCATTCACTTTAGCTGATGTGATATGAATTTTTTCGCCACGATGCAAACCTGCAACCGAAGCACCATCTAACACAATACCCGAAAACGGTGAAGTGCCATCTTGAATAGTAATCATTCCTAAATCATCATTTTGAGTAGTTGCAGTAACAATACCATCTACGTTAATATTAGCGATTGAATCGCCAGCATAAATTGATTTACCACTGCTATACATTCTACCTTGTATGGTACGAATTGAATACACACCACTATTGATGGCTAAATAATAACTGTTGGTAGCTTGGTTATCGGGGTAGTAAGTAACATGACCATGATTATCGGTAGCTTTAATATAATATTTTACATAAGTGCTATCGGTTACTGTAGCAGGAATTGTTCCTTTATAAGTAGCACCAGTTTGCAATGCCATACCAATATTTGTAAATGTTGAATTGCTTAAACCAAAAGCATAAAAACATTCAACCGTAGTAACACTGCTATCATCAACTGCATTAGCATATACATCAACTGTTTGCGATGCAGTAGGATTGCCTGGATTTACATAAACACCTGTAACAACTGGCGGCGCATAAGTAGGATTACCAATATCATTTAATTGTAAAGGCGCTAACGAATAGTATTTTAAACCCGTAGTAGTATTTAAATTTTGCAATAAAATACCACGAACATAACTTAACACTGTGCCATTAATAACATTATTTGGTGTTGGTGGAAAGGTAGTAGGAGTGTATGATGTACCATTATTGTTGTTACAAAATTGATCATAGTTAGTATTGGTAAAATTACCAGAGAAATTATCTTGAACTACAATTTGATTACCAGCCGCATCTTTAATTTCCCAACGATAGCGATTAGCTGTAGTAGTACTTACATTAGTTACTGTAGGGAAGTTTATTTGAATATACTGCCCTTCATATCTTTCGCCAGTGGTGTATTGAATATCTTGCGTACTTGTACCCGAATTATACAACATCAACGAATCAATAGTAGTAACAATGGCTGCTTGCGAAGCACTAACACCAATAGGAATAGCAGCTACAGGTAAAAGCACCAATTGTGTATTGCCATTAAAATTAGATACAATGCCTTTGCATTTTACAATCGTATTTAACGAAAAATTATTTACAAAACCTACTGTGTTGTTTAAGTTAACTACATCGTTAGCGGCAGCTGCACCACCTGTACCAGTACCCAATCCAATTGCACTTGGGTCTAACATTACTTGTAAGCCTTTAAAATCGGCACTGCCAGATGCAGTATCAATTAAGATAGAAGCCAATCGAGAAGGATAACCTGCACTACCACTTTGAGCATAAAAACAAGGTTCGAAAATACATTTGCCAACTACCCAAACGGTATCGCCGTTTTTGTACGATAAATCGTTGCCAGTGGCTAAATCAGAAGGCGAAATGTATTGAATGCTATCAATACGTGTTACAATTTGTGCTTTAGTAAAACCTACCGAAGCCATTAGAATTGAAAAAAGTAAAATGATTTTTCTCATGGATAAAAAAATAAATAGTGATTGATTTTTGAATGGCAAATATACTTTAAACCAATCAAACAATAAAGTGCTTTAGTATTATTAAATTATGAAAAAGAGGAATTAATCTAATTAAATAATACCTAAAAAACTACTTAATTAAAACTAAGATATTAATTTAGCCCCTCAATCTATATTGTATGAACACAGGAAATAAAACGATGATTTTAATAACAGGCGGTGCTGGATTTGTACCCAGTTCGTTGGCTGATAGATTAATTGAGAACCCAAATTATTTTGTAGTAGCCGTTGATAATTTTCATACTGGCGATGTAAATAATCTACCCAAAAACAATCCTATTAATTATAAATTTATAAAATGCGATGTAAATAATTGGGCTGATATTAGCAGCATTATGCTTTCTTACAGATTCGATTATGTGTTTCATTATGCAGCAGTGGTGGGCGTTTTGCGTACATTGGCAAACCCTGTAAGTGTATTAAATGATATTGATGGAATTAAAAATATTTTAACACTTTGCAAAAATACGGGTGTAAAACGGGTGTTTTATTCTTCTTCATCCGAAGTGTATGGTGAGCCCGTTCATTTACCACAAAACGAAACCACAACACCATTAAATTCAAGATTGCCATATGCCATTGTTAAAAATGTAGGCGAAGCATTTTTAAAATCATACGAACAAGAATATGGTTTAGAATATACCACTTTCCGCTTTTTTAATACTTATGGCCCAAAGCAAAGTTTAGATTTTGTGATGAGTAAATTTATAAAATTGGCTTTAAAAAATGAACCCATTACTATTTATGGCGATGGTTCGCAAACCCGTACATTCTGCTATATTGATGATAATTTAGATGCTTGTATGAATTCGTTCGAGAAAAATTTATTTGTAAACGATGTAGTAAATATTGGCAATGATGAAACTACTCAAATAATAGATTTAGCTAAAACAATTATCAAACTTACTAATTCAAAATCTGAAATAGTAGGCTTACCACCATTAAAAGATGGCGATATGACCCGTCGTCAGCCCGATATTTCAAAAATGAAACAACTATTAAATCGTGATTTAATGGGATTAGAAGAAGGGATTAAAAAAGTGTTGGAATTAGGAAATTTTTAAAAGACTTTTTAAAATGTAATTTTAAAATACTTACGAACTTTTGGAAGGCGTATAGTTATGCGTCATCCTTTGACAACA
This sequence comes from Bacteroidota bacterium, assembly GCA_041192505.1. Taxonomy (GTDB): domain Bacteria; phylum Bacteroidota; class Bacteroidia; order Chitinophagales; family CAIODY01; genus CAIODY01. The sequence continues at coordinate 5,323 of JBEEMV010000085.1, read as the reverse complement.
TTGTTAACCCTAACATTTGTGCAAGAAACGAACGGTTAATAAACAGACCGACATAAAATTTATATTTGACAAATGATTCCACATCATTTTTTTATTCCAAAACGTTTTGAAAATACAATCAGAAATTAATGACGCAGGAAATTAAAACACGATTTTGGAAATATTGTAAATCCATTTCTGTTGTTGGACTTCTATCACTCGTATTAGCACATGGACCCTGTGGCGGTTGGGTTGTTGGTTTAATAATCGGATTATTTTTAGGATTGACCTTAACAGCAACAATTTGGCTTCTTGACTTTAAATGGTATTGGAATTTGTTTTTCGGACTTTTAATTTCAATAATCACATTGGCAATTACGATAGCAACTTCAAGGCAATTTCTATTTGAAAACAATGAGTCGCTTTCTAATTTGATTGATTGCTTAATAGTTTTAATTGTATTCATAATCTTTATAGAATTAGCAAATGCAATTGGGAGACAAACCGCTAAATCTCAAAAGCAAAAACAATAACTAAGACGAATTGGTTTATTTCTTTAAATAACCATTGGTGAGAACTTCAAACAATTATTCCTTGAACGAGCAGTAGTACGAACGGATAACATTAAGATTTTTTCAATAAAAGTCTCTACAACAATTGCATTAATTCTTTCAACGATTTTATTTCGGTAGTAATAGCAATATCATGCTCATGGTTATTAGTATTAAACAAAATTCTATCCATACCAGCATTTAATGCGCCTTGCATATCGGCAAATGGATTATCGCCAATCATCACACTGTTAAGGGCTGTAGCTTTTGTTTTGGCAAATGCAAAATCGAATATTTCTATTTGTGGTTTGTTGGCGTTAGCTTCTTCCGATGTTATTATTTCACAAAAATATTTTTGCAGATTACTGTTTTTCAATTTCTTGGTTTGCACTTCTAAAAAGCCATTAGTAATAATATGCATTTGATATTTTGGCAATAAAAAATCTAATACTTCAATGGCATCATCAAATAGTTTTGTTTGCAGTGGCAATATTTTTAAATATACATTATCTAATGCTTTAGCTAAATCAAAATCATTAATTTCAAATTCATTAAGAGTAAATAAAAACCGATTTACTTTTACTTCGGCTCGGGTAATTAATCCCTTTTCTAATTGCGACCAAAGCTGCGCATTGTATTGGCTATACAGCTTAATAAATTTATTTTTATCAATTCCTTTTTCATCAAATTTAAATTGGTGCATTACCTCATTTAATGCAATGGCGGAGTTGGCTTCAAAATCCCAAAGTGTATGATCTAAATCGAAAAAAAGATGAGTGTATTTATTGTTTAACATGGCATAAAAGTAAAATAAAAAACCTTTACAATTCTATATCTCAAAATGACACTTCACCGAAAATACATGAGCCGGACCTCTATCTTTATTATATCCAGGATTAATAACGAATTGATAAGTAGCCGTAAGAAAAATATTATTTTTATTTAACGCCACCGAATAATAAGCTTCGGTAACATTTTCTAATCCATAATTCAAATTGCCATCGCCCAAAATAAAACCTTTGCCACCTGCTTTTAAATAATTTTTATGCTGGTTAGATAGCCCCGAAAGTACCGTTGCAATGCCATAAGTATCAGCCACTCGTTTCCATTTTAAACCATTGCCTGCTAAGCCAAGACTAAGGGTTTTATCAATTTCGGTAAAATGCCATGTTTCATTTTTTCCATCGTTCCATCCTGCCCTTGCAAACAATCCTATAGATGAAGTAAGCCACTGTTCAGCATTGATACAAAAGCCATATTTTGTTCTGCCATACATTCTGTTGGCTGTTATATCGGGTGTTGATGTTTGCATCATCGCCTGCGCATAGTTGCCCATATCTGTGGTTGTAAAAAATGAAAGTAATCGTACAGCACCATCTTTATTTTTAAATGTATAATGATGTACAAATTCTAAAGTATTAGCATTGGCTTGTGTTATTTTTTCATTCATCTTGCCACCATTAGCCGTGGTAGGAACCATTGAAGTGACCCATCTGATTTCATTTTTTTTAGTAAAATATTCAACCACAATACTTGGCGTATAGCCCCGTGTATTGGCTGCATAATCCCATGCGCCATTGCTCATTAATCCCCAGCTTATAAATTGTGTTCGGGGGTCGTGGCTAAATGAATTGGCATCAAAAAAATCGCCCAAACATATTTTGCCAACAGTAACAGCTATATACTTTTCAGGCATCTTGCCAGCCAATTGATTAAAGTCAGATGATTGATAAGTAGATGATTTTGATAAACTAAATAGTTGTTTAAAATACATTCTTGCTACATACAATTTTGGTTCGGCACTGCCCACTCTAAATGTTTCACCATTGGTAGATGAGGCAACGCCTAATGCGCTGCTCAATCCTGAACCACCAGCAATTTCGGGATTAAAATAAATAGAACCGTTTTTCCATAATCTTGCGCCAGCAAATAATGTAGAAGTAATAGATGTTTGCGTTTCTTCATTAGGTTGTAAACTATTAGCATTTACATTTGTATATTTTGCTGTAAACATGGGCTTGTATTGCATGATAACAGTAGCTTGGGCATGAAAAGTAAATCTTTCATTCAATGAATCTTGTGCCAAAACTGTGGTACTACAACAAACAAAAATGGCAAGTATCAATTTATTCATCAGGAAGGTTTAATAAATTAAAATTTAGGCAAATCTAAAATTATAATTAGATAAATAGAAAATATTCTATAATAAAAATCATACTCATTCAAAAAAAAATGAAATCTTTACTTTGAAATTTTTCAAATCCATGTTTCCATTTCATAAAATAACAACCACAGATATTCAGTTTTTTATTTCCGCTTGCGGCAATGAAAACGTATCCATTCAACCACAAAAATTAATTGAATACGGCAGCGATGAAACTGAAAATTTAAACTATCCACCTGATGTAGTTGTGTTTCCCATCAACACTTTACAAGTAAGTAAAATTGTACAATATTGTAATGAAAATAATATTGCCATTACGCCTCGTGGCGCAGGCACAGGGCTAAGCGGCGGTGCATTGCCTGTGTTTGGTGGTGTATGTATTAGTATGAAAAATTTTAAATCAATCTTAAAAATTGATGAAGAAAATTTGCAAGTAATTGTTGAACCAGGTGTAATTACTGAAGAATTGCAAAATGCTGTAAAAGAAAAAGGTTTGTTTTATCCGCCCGATCCAGCCAGTAAAGGCAGTTGTTTTATTGGTGGTAATATTGCCGAAAATAGCGGTGGCCCAAAAGCTGTAAAATATGGCGTAGTAAAAGATTATGTGTTGAATGTAGAAATGGTATTGCCCACTGGCGAAATAATATGGACAGGTGCTAATGTGTTAAAAAATGCCACAGGTTTTAATCTTACACAATTGATGGTGGGCAGCGAAGGGCTATTGGGCATTGTTACAAAAATTGTGTTGAAATTAATCCCACATCCCACTCAAACTTTATTAATGTTGGCTCCGTTTTCATCAGCCGAAAAGGCTTGTGAGGCGGTGGCTAAAATATTTCAAGCTGGTATTACACCCAGTGCTATGGAGTTTATGGAACGTGATGCTATTGATTTTGCGATGAAATATTTAGACAATATTAATATCGAAATTAAAGATGATACACAAGCGCATTTGCTAATTGAAGTAGATGGATTTAATGCAGAAATATTAATGAATGATTGCGAAAAAATTTCGGAAGTATTAACCCAAATGGGTTGTGATGAAATTTTATTTGCTGAAAGCGAACAACAGAAAAATGATTTGTGGCGCATACGCCGTGGTGTAGCTGAAGCGGTAAAATCTAATTCTATTTATAAAGAAGAAGATACTGTGGTGCCAAGGGCTGCATTGCCGCAATTATTACATGCAGTAAAATTTATTGGTAAAAAATATAATTTTAAAAGTGTTTGTTATGGGCATGCTGGCGATGGAAATTTGCATGTAAATATTTTAAAAGAAAATATGGGTGATGAGGATTGGAACAATATTTTGCCCATTGCCATTCGTGAAATATTTATTGAAGTACATAAATTAGGCGGTACTTTAAGTGGTGAACATGGAATTGGGTTGGTACAAAAAGACTATATGGATATTGTGTTTAGCCACACACAAATGGACTTGATGCGAAAAATAAAACAAGCATTCGATCCTAATGGAATTATGAACCCTGGTAAAGTTTTTTAAATAAAAAAGATATGAGTAAAATATTTTGTATTGGAAGAAATTATGTAGAGCATGCAAAAGAATTGAACAATGCTGTGCCTACAAAACCTGTTGTTTTTATGAAGCCACACACAGCTTTGCTTCGTGAAAATAAAAGTTTTTTTATGCCATCGTTTTCAAATAATATTCATCACGAATTAGAAATTGTTTTGAAAATTGGTAAAAACGGAAAAGCAATTGCTGAAGAATTTGCACATCGTTATATTAGCGAAATTACTGTGGGCATTGATTTTACAGCCCGTGATATACAAGATGAATGCAAAGCAAAAGGCTTGCCTTGGGAAATTGCTAAAGCATTTGATAACTCGGCTGTGATAGGAAATTTTGTAACTGCCGATAAATTTGCGGATAAGCAAAACATCAATTTTCATTTATTATTAAATGGCGAAAAAAAGCAAGTAGGCAATACAGCCAATGTGATTTTCAATTTTAATTTCATCATTCACTATCTATCACAATATTTTACATTGCAGCAAGGCGATTTAATTTATACTGGCACACCAAGTGGCGTAGGCGCTGTAAAAATTGGCGATAGATTAGAAGGATTTTTAGAAGCCGAAAAACTATTTGATTTTAGGATTGAGTAATGAAAATATTTATTCTCTTTTCTGTTGTTGCTCGTACTCGTTTGGGGTGCAGACATGCGTATAGCCAACGAGTAGGATCAAATGAATTATATAATTATGTTTAAAAAATAAATTTGCAATTGTGCTACAACTTAGATTAGATTTACAAAGCAGAAAACAAGTATAACTTTTTTTAAAAAACTTAAGTTTGTAATACTATGCTACAAAATTATATTGAACCAAGCCGTCACCAAGCCCAACGCTCAAATGCTTTGCTTCAGCTTGGCGACAACGAACCACAACTTAGCGTTTACGAAGGTTAAATAATGCGAATTCAAAAATTATTTATTTCTATTTTTTTATTACAATTTGTGCTTGCCTTTACTGGGCAAGCACAAATTGGAATTCCAAGAAAAAAGTGGACAAAATTTTAAGAGCATTAAGCGGCATTTTTTAATTGGTTAATGATTAATTGTTGATATTCTAAAATTGTTAAGTTATTCAAATGTTTATGCCGTCT